>NZ_JBBKBF010000008.1:0-106852 GCF_037892625.1 Phocaeicola sp. ICN-14070
CAGTATGGATCATCCATAACTAACCAACCTTCATTTCTTAGATGAGAATTTTCATCGGTTAGATATTTTACGTCGATAAGGTCATTTTGTGTACCATATCCAGTTTGAGTATCTACGCTTGCTGCTCCCGGTACGTTGTTTGTATAACGTTTATAACCCAGACGGTTATAGTAAAGATAATCGTGGGCATTACAGAAATCATATCCGTAACGTGCAAAGTTTACACCCAGTTTAAATTTATAGTTTACTGAAGCTTTACCTGCTTTTCCGCTTTTTGTTTCTACAAGGATAACACCTCCGTTGGCACGTGCACCATAGATAGCAGTAGAAGCGGCATCTTTCAATACTTGTATAGATTCAATATCTGAAGGGTTGATGTCACTCATGCTTTCGCGAATAATACCATCAACAACAATCAATGCTTTACTATTACCACCGGTAATTGTTGCTCCACCACGAAGAGTGATATCAGGTTCAGCTCCAGGCTGTCCTGTTGTATTGATAACTCGCAAACCTGTTACAGAACCTTGTAAAGCCTGTCCTGCGTTACTCATAGCAGCATTTTTCAGAACTTGATCATCCATTTTTGAAATGGCCGTAGTCAATGCAGCTCGTTTCTGTGAACCACCATATCCGGTTACGACAACTTCTTCCAATGTTTGGGTATCTTCTTTCAGAATGATGTTAATCGGAGTACCATCCCATTTTATGGTTTGTGTAATATATCCTACGAAAGAAATTTCAATAACATCTCCTTTCTTTACGTTTGATAGAGAGAAGTTTCCGTCAATGTCTGTAATTGTTCCATTTGTAGTTCCTTTTACTATTACAGAAGCTCCAATGACAGATTCACCTGTTGCGTCTTTCACAATACCTTGACATATACCAGATTGTTGTACAATGTCAATTTCAGATTCGTTTTTTGATAAGTCCGCATATGCCATACCCGTAGATAAACTGCCTAGTAACAGCCACATACCGACTGACTTCATTTTTCTATTCATAATTCATGCATATATAAGGTTAAAGTTTGCGATTGATGATTCTTCAGTTAACTTAAGGCCTTTTTAAAATGAATTTTATTAATACGTCTATTTGCATGCGGCAAATATAGAAATAAAAATTTGATGTCACAATTATTTGATAAAATATTTTATGAAATACCGATTTTATTTGTGTTGTATTTTTGTTTTTACCGATAGTTTATAAAGTTGAATTTCTTTTATTGTGATTCTGATTATACGTATAATGATAAAAATGTTATTTATATATGCTGATATTCAGCAATAAAAAAGGGGATATCATAATTGATAGCCCCTTTTTTATTGAAATCTTTATATAATAAATTATTTTATAATATCTTTCAGTTTAATGCTTTGGAAAGTCATGTGAGCTACACTGCTTTCATACAATATACCGATAGTTTCTTTATCTATCATTGTCAGGCAGGAATATCCCCAATTGTATCCTTCATCTAACAGAAGCTGATGTTCCGGACTCCAGGTATTTCCTCCATCCATGCTGATTTTAATTGTCATGTCTTTGCGGGCATTTGTTGAATTGGGGTTGGAGAAAATTAAAAGATCTTTACCTAATACATTGTCTTTCGCTTTTACACTAATCAGACTAGCCATACATACGGGTTCTATTAAGGCAGTACGAGATGATTCGTGTTCTTTCCAAGTTTTACCTAAATCTTTGGTAGTATATATTGCGCGGCTTCCTCCTCGGTTGTCTCTCATGTTCAGCATTAAAGTGCCAGGTTCAAGTTCTGCCACTTGTGCTTCTGTGGTGTTTGTACGTGCATGGTGGTGTATGGTCCATGTTTCTCCGCGGTCTTTGCTATACATGATACCTGCATTCGGAATACGGGTCTTGTCGATAAACTGAATGGGGAATACCAATGTACCATCTTCCATTGTGATACCTCGTCCCGGGCCTTGCAATAAGAAATACCACTCCGGAAGCTTTACTTGTTCTGTAATATTGATTGGTTCAGACCATGTTTTTCCATCATCTGTACTTTTGGCGAGTACCAATTGAGCGGTATGGTTCAAGTCCATTCCCTGATGTGAACTCCACCATGCTCTCTGGTTACCCATTCCGTGCGTCCATGCTGCTACAATCCATACAGTGTTAGTTTTGGTGTCTACTAAGATAGAAGGGTCACCTACACCATTCTGAGCAGAAGGAAGTCCACCGTATTCTTTGAACGATAGAGGCAAGCGCATTTTCTCCCATGTTTTTCCTCCATCTGTACTGCGGCTGAGACCTATGTCGATATGTTCTTGTAAATCTGCACTGCTGTTGTAACGTACATCGTATACTCCCAACAAAGTGCCTTTGTTTGTAGTAACCAGTCCGGGAATACGGAAAGCGGCTGAACCGTCATCACCTGCATGGCGAACTCCTACTGCCATTCTTTGTACGACTTTTTGTTCAGTTGTACTTTTTGTAGGTATAATTTTTCCGTCACCTTTTACTTGAGTTACTTCTGCACAGATTTTTGTATGTAGTGAAGCGGTAGGCTGCATTTCTATGCTAATCCAGAAGAAATTATATCCAGGAAAGAGGTTTTGTTTTCCTTCGAGTGTTAGAGTATTGCTCTTAGGTGTTGCTTCTGCTTTTTTTATAGAATAGGACGGATTAGCCGAAAGGGTTTGTCCCGGATTGTTGCTGGAAATGTATTCTACTGGAGCAAAGCGTTTTTTCCCTCTGTCTTGTGGGGCTTCTGTTCCTCCATAATACAATTTAATAGCTTTGATTTGTGACAAAGGTACGTTCTTGTCGAACGAGATAGTGACATTGTCAAGGGTCTTTGTTTCTTTGGCATCGAGACGCAGATAAGCCAAGACATTATCATGTCTTTCTATTAATATAGGTACTTGTGGAATTTTAACAAAAACAGTATCAGCAGCGTGCAGACCGATGGAAAGCATTCCGATACATAAGGATAATAGTTTTTTCATAATGCAGTTGTTGGTTTAGATTTTTACTTTTGCTATTAGTTTTCTTATTTTCCCTTCTCCGATTACAGGTGCATGTGGATCTTCCGGATATACGATAGCAAATTGTCCGGGAAGTAAATCAACAAAGGTGGTGGGTACATCTGAATAGAGTGCGCAATCACCTTCTTCCTGATATGCTTGTTTCAGTTGGGTTACATCTTCAATGGCTTTCCAACCGATACGTTCTTTCCCCTCCAGGAGGATATGTATATCAATGTAGTCACGATGTACTTCCAAAACCTGCTCAGCTTCTTTCACGCATGTGGGATTTACGTTGTTGATAAATAGGCTATCTCCATCCAGTTCTATTCTTCCACATGGTGTATGCAGTAAGTCGTGACTCTTTACGTAATCGAACAATTGTTTAAATAAAGGATGTAGCGGTTCGATTCTACTACTATTTTGTAAATTGGAAACAATCATAATATATAAAAGTTTTTAGTTATTCCATATTGTCAGTTTTAGGACGTAAGAAATATAACTGTACGCCAAGAGCAATAGCCACCACGATGGCTAGCATGGCAAAACCGGCTCCTAAATTGCCGCTATCACCCCATCGTCCTAAAAGGTGAGTAATGAAAGCACCTGCAGATACGCCAATCATGTTCATCACTCCATAGGCAGTAGCCCGTTGTTTGCGAGATACAAACTGACAGAGGATAGGCATGTTATTAGTATCAAAAATTCCATAGCCGATACCAAACAGCAGTCCGGCACCTACTACTGCTACCAGATTATGTCCGAATCCTAATAGAAGTAGTGACGGAATGGTCAGTCCCAAACCGATAGCTCCGGTATATACGCGTCCACGTAGATTTTTCTGTACCCATTTATCTGATAAAGGACCACCAATAAGGACTCCGATGAACGAAGATACGGCGATGGTTATAGTAGAGATAGGTCCAGCTTGTGACATGGGTAAATCAAGGTTTTCGGCAAACAAGGTCGGGAGCCAGTTTTTGGTAGCCCATCCGGGGAGACTTGGGGCTGCAAAGTAGAGTAAGATTACCCAGAAAGCTACGTTGGTTAGCAAGGATTTCAGACTGGTAAAGACGCTCTCTTTCTCTTTTTGTGGATTGGCTTGCAGTTTTTCTGTAGGAAGAATCTCTGTTTTTTTATCATGTAAAAATAACATCAGAATTACGGCATAGGCAATTCCGATGATACCGAACCAATGGAAAGTGGTGTGCCAGGAAAAAGCATCGGCTACAGTCGCTCCGAATCCTCCGATAGCTTGTCCTGTGTACAAACCGGTCATGTGGATACCTACGGCTAAAGAGCGAGATTTTCCGGTGTGGTAGTCTGCAATCAAGGAAAGTCCGGCGGGAATGTAGAGTGCTTCGCTCACTCCCATTAAAGCACGCAGAAAGACAATTTGGTTGAAAGTTTCGGCTATTCCCATCAGATAGGTTACGGAAGACCATACGAACAAACTTCCAACAATCAGCCATTTGCGGCTCATACGGTCGGCTATGACACCCGATACGGGACTCATCAGTGCGTAAATCCAGAGAAAGATTGCCATCAGATAGCCGAAATTGGTAGCTGATTGCAGTTCTACAATATCGACCTGCATCGCATCTTTCATGGTGCTAAGCATTTGTCGGTCCATATAGTTAAGCAATGCCACCCCCCATAGTAGGCCTACAACAATCCACGGATAAATTTTTGAGTTTTTCATATATTATGGTTATTCAGTTAGTAATGTAACTTGCCGGATTATTCTCCGGCAAGTATTTCTTTACATAATGTATATCCTTTTATCATCATTCTTGGAATATGGAAAGGACCTTTAAAAAGGTTTCCTTTCGCAGGTTGGGCTACTGTTCCGTCACGGTGCAAGTATCCGTACCATTCTCCAAATTCACTGTCAGGAAAGTGAGCATACGTCCAGTCACTGATTTGTTTGTGACGTTTCAGGTATTTCTCGTCCTTGGTCAGTTTATATGCATATAAGTTAGCGATGATGGTCTCTGTTTGTGGCCACCAGAATTTCATGTCTTGTGAATAATCCTGTGGAGGAAGATTCTTGCAATCCTTGAAGTTGATGATACCTCCATACTGTTTGTCCCATCCCCATTCCCAGGACCAGTCAAGAATGGTCAGAGCCATGTCAATGAGCTCTTTGTTATCGTTCATGTTACGTGCTACATCGAACAAGAACCAAGAGGTCTCGATACAATGTCCCGGATTGATGGTACGGCCATTCATTGTATCGATAAATTCTCCTTTAGGGCCAACCATTTCCAGTAAAGCCTTGAATTCAGGGTGCATGAAATAGTTTTTCAATGCATAAATAGATTCTTCAATCTGTGCATCGAGTTCAGGATCGGAAATGACTTTCTTGATGCTGGAAGCCACATTGACCATAATCATGGTGATGGAATGGCCTTGTGCCTGAACCGTGGGTAAATATTTCGGTTCAAGTATACCTGGAGTATTCAGGAAATGGCGCATGCGCTTGAATAAGTCAAGTGCTTTTTGGGCATATTCCTTATTACCGGTAGCCAGTGCATATTCCGACATGGCGATGGCAGCAAAACTTTCAGAAAATACGTATCTTCTTTTCCGGAGCGGAGTTCCGTTTGCTGCTACCTCGAAATACATTCTTCCATCAGTGTCGAAACAATGCTTTTCGATGAAATCGAGTGTAAGCTTTGCAGCATCCAGCCATTCAGGATTTTTTTCAATATTGTTATATGCGTACGAGCAAATGAAAGCAAAGCGTCCCTGAAACCAGACCGATTTAGTGGTGTCAACCAACTGACCGTTGCGTGCTACGCAGGTGTATATGCCACCGTGTTCTTTGTCAAGACCATTCTTCAACCAGAATGGCATGATGTTATGGGTGAGATCTTCCTTGTAGTTCTCGGCCCAATATTTAGCGTAAGTTTCTATAGACATAAGGATGGATTTAGAATTTGTTGCAACGGTCAAAGAAGTTGATGGCTTCCAGTTCAGCCTTCATGCGTGCTTCTTCTTCGTCTGTCATATTCTGGAACGGAGTACGGTTCTTACCCAAATCCAGTCCGATGAGCTTCATGATTCGTTTACCACCTACGATATTGCCGCGGTAATGGCAAATCACGTTGATCACATCCTGAGAGAAGTTCTGCAGTTCGCGTGCCTTTTCGATGTCACCAGCTTTCCAGGCATCGATGATGCCAACCAGGTTGATACCGTTATAGTTAGTTGTACCACCGATACCACCTTGTGCACCGCCCATAGCCAATGACGGAAGGATTGTTTCATCCTGACCGTGCAACATATCGAATTTTCCGTTCTTGTACAAGCGGCACTGGTTGTATTCGTAAATGCTTTCGTATGTATATTTGATACCTGCGAAGTTAGGAATTCTTCCGTCTACAGCTTTCAGCAATTCTACCATCGGTAAGAAAGCGCCATTGAATGCCGGAATGTGATAATAATAGAAAGGAAGGTTGGGTGCGCCTGCTGCGATTTCTTCACAATATTTCACCAGTTCTTCGATACGGCCAATTTTCGGGAATGGAGGAGCCATGGCACCGATACCCCATGCACCAATCTTTTGAGCATGTTCGGCCAGCATCTTGCTTGCCTTTACACAGCAGCTTCCTACGTGTACAATTACCTTGAAACCTTCGGGAGCAGCTTTCACCCATTCTTCTGCCAGTTTCATACGTTCTTCTTCGGTCAGCATGTAGCCTTCGCCAGATGAACCGTTGATAAACACACCTTTCAGTCCATTTTTTGCTAACATTTTTGCATAAGCAGCAATGGGTTCATAATTTACTTCACCATTTTCATAAAATGGAGTAAACGGGGCATCAATTAGTCCAATAATCTTTTCCATAATATTATATTTAATAAATTAGTTTATTTAATAGCTACAAAAATAAGGATATAATTTTTATATTACAAGGTTTTATGTGCTTATTTTGAAATTATTCTTCTTTTTTGAGAGGATAAACTGTAATTTTTGGAGTTCTTATGCCTGGTTTTATTTCTCCGCATATCATATATAAATAACCTTCACGATGTAGCAGGATGCCTCCTGCACGTGCCATACCTGAAATATTTGTTTTTATGGTCCATGTTTTATGGGTAAAGTCATAAAATAGAATATCATTATTAAATTTGTACCAAGAGGGGGCGTGAGTTAAATAATCTTTTCCTGCTTTTCCATCCAGTGCGTTTTTGAAGATGTGATAATTAACTCCTCCTGTCAGGATAAGATGTGTGTCTGTCTGCACACCGCTACCTCCTGCCATGCAACGTTTTTCTTTGTTTCCCTGATAAGGAATGTGAGAATCATATTCCCAACGGTCAGTTTGGGGGGTGTAACATAATATGTCATGTGAAAGGATACTGGCAGAAGAATCCGATGGGGCTTGAAAACCTCCAATCAAATAAAGCTTCTTTCCATCATTGACCAGAATGGGTTGTACTCGTTGAGGACCGGGGAAAGAAGATAGTTTTTGCCATTTGTCGCATGCCTTTAAATCCAGTTTGTATAATACGTTTTGTCGTAACTGTTGGTTCCCTCCTGTGATGTAGATACATTCATTTAACATTGTGGCTGAGGCGTTGTCTATTGTTTCAGGAAGAGAAGGAAGTTGGTAAATTAGAAAGTTCTCAGAAGAAGAATCTTTTTGAATTCGAAATACGCTGGTAAGACAAGAATCTGCATTCATTCCTCCAATGCAGACCAGTCCTTGGGGAGTTTCCACACTGCAACCATAAGCAATAGGATAGGGAAGATCAGAGATTTTTTTCCAACGAGGAGATGCGGCATGAATATCCAGTGCATAGCATTGATTGTAATAGGCTTTTTCCCCTCCTTCGGCTGCAGGAATTGTCGGGAAATTGCAACCTCCCCCCACAATTAGCCAGTTTCTTATAAAGCCGGCGAAAGGTGCAGATACGCCTTTTGTAATAGGGTAATCGGGAAGCAGCGTAGGAACTTGTGCCATATTTATTGTGCATTGGGCAATTAGTATGCCTAAAATCAAAAATAATTTCTTCATAACGATGTTTTTATCAGGTTAAGGTTGTAGAAACTCATGTATGCTAAAATAAGCATAATATTTAAAATAATGGCTATTTAATGAAAGATTTTTTGAGAGCTTCCCGATATAATTAATACTTTGTTTTATTGTATGGTATTATTAATTTTATTATTTTAGCAGTCCTATTATTAGGTAAAAGTTAATAAGGTATTTCTAAATTTAAAAGCCTTAAATATAATAATTTATTAATGAAGTTGTAGGAACTAAAACAGAATATAATATAGATTACTATAGGTTTAACCCTAAATGCTGTGACTATGGTACAAAGATTAATTGAAGGATTAGGAAGTGGAACAAAAAATATGCTTACCCAGAAGCGTATCATTACTTATCTGATGCATAACCATTCATCTACTATTCCCGATCTGGCAAAGGATATAGATTTGAGTATCCCTACAGTGACTAAATTTGTAATGGAGCTGGTAGAAGAAGGGTATATTATGAATTATGGAAAACAAGAGACCAGTGAAGGTAGACCTCCCAATCTCTATGGCTTGAATCCTGATTCTGCCTATATGGTAGGAGTCGATATCAAAGCTTCTTGTTTGAACATCGGTCTGATGAATTTCACGGGTGATATGGTAGATGTTCAGATGGGAGTTGAGTGCCGGCTTTATAATACGCTGGAAAGTTTGGAAGAGTTGACTCTACATATCCGTAATTTTATCGATAAGCATGAAACTGTCAAAGAAAGAATCCTTCAGGTTGGGGTAAATATTTCAGGGCGGGTAAATCCTGAAGAAGGGTATAGTTTCAGCATGTTCAATTTTGAAGAACGTCCATTGGCAGAAATTCTGGGTGAAAAGATAGGGATTCCTGTAAACATTGATAATGATACTCGTGCGATGGCTTACGGAGAATTGTTGAAGGGTGCTGTGAAAGGAGAAAAAGATATTGTTTTTATCAATATTAGCTGGGGATTAGGATCCGCTTTTATTATTGATGGGAAAATCTATACAGGTCGTTCCGGCTTTTCAGGCGAATTTGGCCATTTTAGTGTGTTTGATAACGAGATAATTTGTCGTTGCGGAAAAAAAGGCTGTCTGGAAACAGAAGTTTCAGGCTCAGCCTTACATCGGATTCTTTGTGAAAAAGTGAAAAGTGGTCAAAGTTCTATTCTTTCAAAAAGGATTCTTACAGGAGAAACGTCTGTCACATTAGAAGAAATCGTAGATGCGACCAACAAGGAAGATATTCTGTGTATTGAACTGGTTGAGGAGATAGGCCGTAAGTTAGGTCGCTATCTCGCCGGGTTGATAAATTTATTTAATCCGGAACTAGTTGTAATTGGAGGAACCTTGGCTTTGACGGAGGATTATATTTTACAACCTATAAAGACAGCTATACGTAAGTATTCTTTAAATTTAGTAAGCAAAGATTCGGCTGTTGTATTGTCTAAGTTACAAGCTAAAGCTGGAGTTATAGGAGCCTGCTTATTATCAAGAAGCAAATTATTTGAATGGTAATTTAAATGCAGCTATCTGAGATTTTTCATTCCGGATAGCTGCATTCTTGCTACATATTAGACTCATTCTTCCACTCTGTATTCCAATATATCTCCCGGCTGGCAGTCCAGTTCTTTGCAGATTGCTTCCAGGGTGGAGAAACGTATGGCCTTGGCTTTTCCTGTTTTCAAAATAGAGAGATTTGCCGGCGTTAGGTCAATCCTTTCAGCAAGCTCTCCCAGCGAAATCTTTCGTTTCGCCATCATCACATCTAGATTTACGATAATCGGCATAAATTATTCAGTTTAGTTTTCTTCTTCTTCTTCAGTCAATACCTTCCACCAGCAGGTATAGCGTTTTATCAATACATGGTGTAGGTACATTCCACCATAAATCATTCCCATCATGACTAACACGCGGTGGGAACGTGTTTCTATCTGTTGCTCGATGAACAGCCAGTAAATGATGGTCAGCAGCATCAAGGTAAGTATCATGATCAGAATGATACCGGTTGCAGCTTTCCATTTAGTATTAGTAGTTTTCATCTTTGCATTCAAAGTTAAATAGTTAATTCATTCTCTTCTTTCAACCGTAAGCCGATGGCAAACACTTCTGAGGCTAAGAGGGCGATAAAGCCTAAAATCAGTGTGGAATCAGAGAAGGCAACTAATATATTCAATTTGCTTCCTGCCAGTTCAATGCATTGTGCAAGCTGATGGTTTGAAATCCAGACACTAATAAAAGAAAGCACACACATTCCTGTCAGACTCCATCCGACGCGGCGCAAGTGTTTTACGTTAATCCAGTCGAACACGATATTCCGGTTGATGTGTATCATCAGTTTGGCGAAATAGACAGTTGCATAGACAAATCCGATAATGACAATAAAACCGATGAGACCTTGCAGCACTTCAAAGCCATGGCTGGAATGGGAATAGGGGCATTCCACAAGAGCTGTAATCGGTTTGACAGCCAGTTGTCTGCCGTCTTTCAAGTTGGTGACTGTTCCGGTCGTTTCCATCATGTCAGTAGGCAAGACGTGTACCATTTTATATTGAGGAATCTCAGTGATTTCTCCTTGTGCAGCTTTCATGCCTACCTCTACTCCGTTTACAAACATTTCTATAATTAAGTATACATTCCCGGAAACGGACAACAGGAAAGCAGCAATCATGCATACACAGAATATATTCAGTCTCTTTTTCATAATGCAGATGAAGATTTTAAATGGTCAAATCATTTTTTATTCTCTATTTCGATTGTTTCTGCCTGAGCAGGCTGATGCCATACTGCCGGCTGCGGAACCAGTTTCTTTTGAATAAACAGTACACAGATGATGGTAAGAACCATTCCTGCAGCTGCCATAAGAGCTGCTCCTGTTTGTCCGTAAGTAGAAACCATGGTGGCATTCGGGTCGTCTGCTAATAAGAAAGAAACTACGGCTGCGCTGTTATTGACAAAGTGCATCAGGATGCCGGGCAGCAGACTGCCTGTGCGATAATACATCCATCCCAGTGCCAATCCGGTCACGAAGGCGAACGGCGCCTGTACCCAGTTGCCATGTACTATTCCGAAAATCAATGACGAAACTACGATGGCTCCTGCCGGATGTTTCCATTTGCGAAGTAAATGTCCCTGAATGGCTCCGCGAAACAGCAGTTCCTCTATGATAGGAGCCATGATAACCACGGAAATGATACCCAGTGGGTTACGCATTATCATTTCGAACGCTTCCTGCATGTTGTTAGGTAAGTCGGCCAGCTCATTAAAGTAGTTGGTCCATAAGCCCATCGCTACAATGAATACCACTGAGGTAGCTAACAATTTGGGTGAGCTGTGATACCCCCAAGTCTTCTGGTCCAGTCCCACATATTTCCCCACTAACAGATGGATACCTACTGCCGCGGTGGAGAGGATTTGTGCCAGCATGATAAGGTTTGTATACAGGCTGTCTGGTGTCTGTGGAACCTCATAACTGCCTTGATATAACATATATCCACAGATGGCTACTCCCATGAAAGCTAATTGGTAAGCGAAGAAATACAGTAATAATTTGATAGTGCGTCCCATAATTTGTGCGTTTTAAGTGGTTAGTTTATTTGTTTTCAGAAAGCTTCTGAAGGGTTGGCCCCTCAGTTCTCCAAGTCAGCAGATAAGCTGGTGTCCAGGTCATTTGTTCTGCATCCCAGCGGTAAGCTTTTTTCTCGGTCATAGTTCCCAATGTGTCGTACTGGTATTCGTACTTCCACTTGGGAGTAAGTGTTTTGCCGTCTTCATTTAAGGTGGAAACAATCAGGCTTTGCTGGTTCTGTCCGTAAATGAAGGTTTCTTTTGCGTTTGCATTTGTGGCTGTCAATGTCATCAATGCAGCAGCGATTCCTGCTACCAGTGTCTTTTTTGTGAATGTCTTTTTCATAATTGTACGTGTTTGTGTGTAAATAATAGTGTTTGTTTGCGCTTGTATTCGATAAATATTTATCGTTTTTCGATATGCAAATGTAAGTATTATTTTTGAACTGCAAAAGAAAAACAGAAATATTTTATCGAAAAACGATAAATTTTTATTCTTTTCCGGATTAGGAGGGGAATATCTGTTTGTCGGTTCATCTTTTTGGAATTGCAAAGGCAAATTCTCTGTTTCACACTGTGAAATACAAAAACCACAGTGTAGGATACATATTTCACACTGTGGGATACAAATCCTGCACTGTGAAACAGAGAATTTTTCAAAGCGTTTTGAGGAATATATTACTGAATTTTGAGTTAATTCTGTCGGTTTTGTAGATTATTAGGCCTGCTTTTCTTTTACTTGGGTATATCCTTACATGAAATAATGGAGGAAAACCGTGGATATAGCCAGAAAATCTCTAAATTTGCTGAGTATGAATCAATCTATGACGGAAAAACAACTGATAGAAGAACTGCGATGTGGAAATGAATCTGCTTTCAGACACATCTACGACCGGCACTATGTCCCTCTCTGCCGTTTCGCAGATTTGTTTCTCCATGACACGTCTTTGTCGGAGGAGGTGGTAGATGATGCCATCTTTTATTTGTGGGAACATCGAAGTGAGGTGGAAATCACTTATTCTTTGAGAGCCTATTTGATGAAATCGGTTCGTAATCGTTGCTTGAATGAACTGAATTCGCTTGCACATCGTGAAGAATTGCAGTTTTCTTCTTTTTCTCTTCCCGAGAATGCGGAATTTCTGGATACCTTATTTATAGAGAAAGACCATCCGTTAGGTTATCTGTTGGAGCAGGAACTGGAGGAAGAACTTGAACGCAGTATTGAGGCCCTGCCAGAAGAATGTCGTGTGGTTTTCAAAAAAAGTCGTTTTGAACAAAAAAAATACGAAGAAATAGCCCGCGAGTTGAATATCTCTGTCAATACAGTTAAGTATCACATAAAGAATGCATTGGCCTTTCTTCAGAGGCGCATGTCAGGCTATCTGAAGCTGCTCGTGTGGTATATTTTTCTGGGAAATTGAAAAAATCTTCTTTTTTGACTACCCTCTTTTTTCTCTTTTTTGTCTTACTTATAAACACAGCAAATTATGCAGCACGAAGAAATGATAAATGAACGGATTGATCAGTTGATTGCGGAATACCTTTCCGGTAGTCTGACGGCAGACGCTTTTCAGGAATTGAAAAACTGGAGCCAGCAGTCGGACGAGACCCGGATGTACGTCCGTAATCAGATAGAAGTCTGGTTTTCATCGGGAGTAGCTGCAAAAGATAAGGTGTTTGATAAAGAAGAAGCTTTTGCCCGTTTCCAGAAACGAATCGGAAATAAAGAGCAGAAAGTGTACCGTTTCTCATGGAAGACCTTCTACCGGGTGGCAGCCGTGATATTGATTGTGCTGCTTCCGCTGGCCGGTTACTGGAAAGGACAGGAAACACTTCGTCAGACGTTCTCGGATATGGTGGTAGAGGCTCCGCTGGGAGCACGTACTAAGCTGTATTTGCCGGACGGTACGTTAGTGTGGCTGAATGCCGGTTCCAAAATCACCTATTCGCAGGGATTTGGTATGGATAACCGTCAGCTCAGTCTGGAAGGAGAAGGTTATTTTGAGGTGGTTCATAATCAAGATCTTCCTTTTGAGATTCATACGCATGAAGTAGACTTGCGTGTATTGGGTACCAAGTTCAATTTCAAGAACTACTCGGATGATGAAGAAGTGACGGTGAGTCTATTGGAGGGAAAGGTTGCTTTGCATAATAGTTTGAAATCCATGTCGGACTTATATCTTTCTCCTAATGAGAAAATGGTGCTGAACAAGCGTACGGGCGAAATGGTGAAATCGAGAGCCCGTGCAGAGAATTCCATGCTATGGACAAATGATGAGCTGTTCTTCGACGAGGAATTATTGGAAGACATTGCCAAGAAATTGATGCGTAGCTACGATGTACGAATTGAGATAGCCGACAGCCTGAAGAACCGTCGTTTCTACGGTAGCTTCAAGGTGATGGGTAATACTATAGAAGAAGTACTGGAAACTATTGCTTCAACCAATCGTATGAAGTATCGATACGAAAATGAAAAATACATCCTTTATTAACTAATTTGTCAAACCTTAAAAAGAGAAACACCATGAACATAGAATCTTCCGGCTGACAGGGTCTATAAGGCGAAGACATAAAAAACAAGGAAGATGCGGGCACATCCTCCTTGCTGGTTTGCAAGTCTTCTGCATAGGGCAAAAACTTGAATCAAAGATGCCGCAAAGATAGGTATTCTTCGATTCTTACAATTCTTATTTTAGTTATTTAATTAAAAATCAACAGAATTATGAGATATTTCAATAAGGCTATGTTAGTAGCCTCGGCAGCGCTTTGCCTGAACTTATCGGTCTTTTCTCAGAATATTACACTGAAAACCGGTAATGTGACGGTAAAGGAGGCGATGGAACAGTTGAAGAAGTCGTCAGGGTATTCATTTGTATTTTCATCAGTTGATGTGGACACACAGAAACACATTTCCATTTCCGTGCAAGACGGGAATATAGATGATGTGGTTCGGCAAATCTTGGCTGGCCAAATAGGAATTACTTATGAGATTAAAGATAAGAATATTATTATAAAAAAGTCCGAGAATGGGGTGGTTTCGTCCAAAAAGTTGCAGACAAAAGGATCTGTTCGGGATGTGAATGGCGAACCGATTATTGGTGCAACAGTCATGGAACGAGGAACTTCTAATGGTACGATTACGGACATTGACGGTAATTTTATGTTGGAAGTGCCCGAAGGAGCTATGCTAGACATTTCGTATGTAGGGTACAAGAACCAAAGTGTACAAGTGCTTTCAGGGAAACAAATAGCTATTAGTTTAAGAGAAGATTCTGAAACGTTGGATGAAGTCGTAGTCATTGGTTATGGAGCACAGAAAAAGGTGAATGTGATAGGCTCTATTGCAACATTAGACAGTGAAACTTTAGAATCACGTGCGGTTCCGGATGTTTCCAATATGTTGACTGGCCAGTTATCTGGAGTAACTATCACACAGACAAGTGGAAATCCGGGACAAGATGCCGGTACAATTCGTGTGCGTGGAGTAGGCTCTTTCGGAGCTACCCCTGATCCGTTGGTGCTGATTGATGGGATGCCTGGTTCTCTTAGTGATTTGACTCCGTCGGAAATAGAAAGCATTTCAGTGCTGAAGGATGCGGCTTCATCTGCGATTTATGGTTCGCGTGCGGCAAATGGGGTAATCCTTGTAACTACAAAGGAAGGAAAGGAAGGCAAAACACATATTACCTACAATGGTTCTATAGGTATGAGTCAGGCTACGGAATTACCTGATTTTGCCCATTCGTATGAGTATGCAGAATACTATAATATGGCGATGGGAACAGAAACTTACACTCCAGAGATGATTCGGAAATATCGTGATGGTTCCGATCCGGACAATTATGCTGATGAAATGTATTTGGATGAATTGCTTGGTGGACATGCCTTGCAGACTAAGCATGAATTAAGTGTGAATGGAGGTTCTGGAAAACTTCAGTATATGGCTTCACTTGGATATCTCCGTCAGAATGGTTTACTGGATAATAATTATTATAACCGTTACAATGCTAGAGTAAACCTGAATGCGGAAATTGCTAAAAACGTGTCACTTAGTGTGAGAGTCAGCGGAATGACATCTGACAGGCATGAACCTTCTACTCCTGGAGTACTTGACAATGGGGGATTCAAAGGAATTATAGCCAATGCTGTCCGTTATCCGGGATTGACACCTAGTTATTTGTCGACTGGTGAAATCGGCTCGGGTCCTAAGCTGCAAGGAACACCTGTTGCATGGGTGAATTGTGCTTCTTTTTACCGTGAGGATTTTGACAAGTTCAATGGTAATATCGAGCTTGCCTGGAAACCTGTAAAAGGACTTACGTTGAGAGCTATTGGTGGATATAATTATGCGTTAAGCACCGTCCGTAACTATAGGGCAGATATGACGCTGGCTGGTGGTCGAAGTACAGGTCCTTCATCTTTAACCAATTCCATGGCGCGTACCGTATATAAGACATTTCAGGCTGTAGCCGATTATAATACTACCATTGCAAAGAGACATAATTTGTCGGTATTGCTGGGCTATACTTGGGAAGATGAAGGGCAACGTACATTAAGTGGAAGCCGTAATAATTTTCCATCAGATGATGTGCCGTATTTGGGAGCGGGTGGAGCTGACGGTCAAACCAACGATGGAGGTGGGTATGACTGGGCAATACAGTCTGTTTTTGGTCGTTTGACTTATAATTATAATCAGCGGTATCTTTTTGAGACGACCATGCGATATGACGGTTCTTCAAAGTTCCCCTCAGATACGAAATTTGGTTTCTTTCCTTCTGTAGCCGCCGGATGGCGTGTATCTGAAGAGAAATTCTGGCAGGAGAGAAACGTGTCCGACTGGTTCAATAATTTGAAAATAAAGGCTTCCTACGGTATATTGGGAAATAATAATATCGGTAATTATCCTTATCAGTCTGTGTATACATTAGGACAAGCGCAGAATTATGTGTTTGGAGGTGTATATACACAAGGAGCCGCCGTTACGACTTATGTAGATCCGACATTGAAATGGGAACGTACTCGCACGGCTGATTTTGGCATCGAGACCGGTTTCTTCGATAATAAACTGACCTTGAATGCTACTTATTTCTATCGGAAGACAACGGATGTGCTTTATAAGCCTGCAGCCAGTTATTCTTCTATTTTTGGATTGTCTATTTCGGAGGTCAATACCGGTGAACTAGAAAACAAAGGATGGGAATTTGAAATAGGACATCAAAATACAATCGGTGATTTCCATTATCATGTCAATGGTAATTTGTCTATTATTAAGAATAAGGTTTTAACGTTGGGAATGGGAAATGTAACCCAAAATAATGGCATGGTAGGTAATGGAAGTGATTTGTTTATCGGTTATCCAATGCAGATGTTTTATGGATATAAGACAGATGGTGTGTTTCTGACGGACGCGGAAGTGAACGATTGGTATGATCAGACTGAAATAGCCAAAGGTTCACAGGCTGGAGATATCCGTTATGTAGACATTACAGGTGATGGAAAAGTAACGCCTGACGACAGAACATACTTGGGTTCACGCATTCCGAAATATACTTTTGGTCTGAATCTGGGTGCTGAATATAAGGGATTCGATTTTAGTATGCTGATACAGGGAGTTGCTGGTGTAAAAGGTAAACTTTCTGTATATGCCGGATATGCTTTCTATCAGGAAGGCAATATACAGCGCTGGCAGATGGAAAACTGCTGGAATGTGCAGCAAGACAATCGTTATCCTGAATACCCGCGTTTGGAGGTGATGTCGAATGCGGGAAGCAATAATACGTTAACTTCTGATTATTGGGTGTTGGATGCTTCTTATGTCAAAGTTCGTAACATCCAGTTAGGCTATACATTGCCTGAATCTGTGACTCGGAAGTTTGGTTCCAGTGGTATGCGTTTTTATGTAAGTTTGGATAATCCGCTGACATTTAAAAGCTATCGTGAAGGTTGGGATCCTGAGAATACAAGTAATGATGGACAATATTATCCAACTATGTCTACTTACACCTTTGGTTTAACATTAAAATTCTAAAGCCTTATGAAATGTTCTAAATATTTGATGCTTGCTACCTTGCTTGCTTCATTGTCTTTCTCGTCATGTGACTTGGAAAGATTGCCTCTGACCGACCTATCGGAAGAAAATTTTTGGAATGATGAAAAAAATGCAGAACTTGCCTTGACTGCTCTTTATCGTGGAAAGATAACTAATGGCTTGGAATATAGCGTGTCTGATTTCTGGTCTTATCATGGGTTGCTGTTTATGGAACATTTGACAGACAATGCGTTTGACCGCCGGGGAGAAAATAATGACTTTTACAAGATAGCCAGCGGACAGTTGTTGAATACGAATTCTTTTATAAAGAATTACTGGTCTTCAGCTTATTCGCGTATAGGTAAATGTAACCGTTTCTTGGAAGGAATGCAAAGGATGCCGGAGTCGGATTTGAAAAAGAGGATGATAGCTGAGGCTCGTTTTTTGCGTGCGATCCAATATCATTATTTGGCAAGTTATTTTAAAGATGTGCCATTGGTTACTACTGTATTGAGTGGTGAGGAAGCAAATACTGTAAAAAAAACTTCACAAGCTGAAATATTGGCATGGTGTGCTACTGAATTTAAAGAAGCTGCTGCAGATTTGCCACGCTTTAAGGATCTTGCTTCAAGTGAAACGGGCCGTGCCTGCAAACAGGCTGCTTTGGCTTTTCTAGGCCGCACATGTATGCTTCAAAAAGATTGGGCGAGTGGAGCTGCCGCTTATAAGGAAATCATAGATTATGGAGACAATGATATCCACACGAGTTATCCGGAATTATTCTGGCCAGGTACCGGGGTTGGCAATAAAGAGAATATTTTCTATATTGCTTATTTGGAGAATTATTTTGGCTGTGGTATGCCTCAGCAAGTGCTTCCAGCTAAAGATGGAGGATGGAGTCTTTCCAATCCTTCTGCCGGCTTGTTTGAATCTTATGAATTTGTTGATGGTACTCCGTTCAGTTATGATGACCCACGTTATAATCCAAATAATTTAGGAGAGAACCGTGACCCTCGTTTGGACTATACTTTGTTTTATAATGGTGTGGATTTTATGGGTACAACGTATCGCATGAGTCCAGATTATGAAGCTTCTGCTAAAGAGCGACTTGATTATTCGTCAGAAGCATCAAAAACAGGTTTCATGTGGCGGAAGTATTTTGATGAGAATCCGATTAATGATATTCAAAGCTATAGCGCAGTGACACCTATAATTCGTTATGCGGAAGTGTTGTTGGGTTATCTGGAATGTTTGATTGAAGGGGGAGAGGTTATTGATAAGCCTATATTAGATGCTACAATCAACAAAGTGCGTGGTCGTGCCGGGGTAGAGATGCCTCCTATTACAGAAACAGATCCGTCTATTTTACGGGAAAGACTCCGTAACGAACGAAGAATAGAATTGGCCTATGAGGGAATACGTTATTGGGATTTATTGCGTTGGGAAATTGCAGACAAGGTTTTAGTTGGAGAAGTTTGGGGAGCACCTTACCCTTCTTCTACTACTTATGCTTCCTCTACTAAGGAAATAGATCCTACAGGGAATTGTCGTTGGTATGTTGGACGTCGTGATTTTCGCAATCCGCAAGATTATAAATGGCCTATTCCTTTGTCAGAGCAGAATATAAATCCCAATTTACGTGATTAGTACTGATAATAATTAATGATATGAAAATACAGTATTTAACATTCTCTCTACTCTCTCCGTTTGTTTGTAATTGGGTTAGTGGAGCTTCTGTGGAAGATAGCAATAAGAATGAGGTAACTGAACGCCTATTGCCCAATGTCATTATCATTTATGCAGATGATTTGGGGTATGGTGATCTGCAATGTTATGGCGCGAAAAATATAGAGACGCCAAATGTGAACAAGCTGGCTGATGAAGGGTTACGTTTTACGAATATGCATGCTGTGGCTGCTACCAGTACTCCTTCACGTTATTCATTATTGACGGGTGAATATGCTTGGAGGAAAAAAGGTACAGATGTTGCAGCTGGAAATGCAGGAATGATTATTCGTCCTGAACAATATACTATGGCTGATATGTTTAAGCATTCTGGTTATGTGACTGGAGCCGTTGGCAAGTGGCATTTAGGCTTAGGTGATAAGACTGGTGAGCAGGATTGGAATGCTCCTTTACCTGCCTCTTTGGCTGATTTGGGATTTGATTATCATTATATTATGGCTGCTACAGCTGACCGTGTTCCTTGCGTATTTATAGAGAATGGACAAGTGGCGGGATATGATCCGACAGCTCCTATCGAGGTGAGTTATAAGCAAAATTTTCCAGGAGAACCTACAGGAAAAGACAATCCTGAGCTATTGTATAACCTGAAGCCAAGCCATGGGCATGACATGTCAATTGTGAACGGTATTAGCCGTATTGGATACATGAAAGGAGGTGGAAAGGCATTGTGGAAAGATGAGAATATTGCTGATTCTATTACTTCGCATGCTATTGATTTTATCAGCCAGCATCAAAATGAACCGTTTTTTCTTTATTTTGCAACAAATGACGTGCATGTACCCCGTTTCCCCCACGAACGTTTTCGAGGAAAAAGTCCGATGGGGTTGCGTGGAGATGCTATTCTGCAATTTGACTGGAGTGTAGGCCAAATTATGAAAACGTTAGATAGATTGGGTTTAACAGAAAATACGCTTGTTATTTTGTCTAGTGACAATGGGCCGGTTGTGGATGATGGTTATGATGATCGAGCTGAAGAACTGTTGAATGGGCATACGCCTTCCGGACCGCTAAGAGGTTATAAGTATAGTGCTTTTGAAGGTGGAACAACTGTTCCTGCCATTGTGCGCTGGCCAAAAATGATACAAAAAAAGGGCGTATCAAATGTGTTGATGTCGCAGATTGATTGGATGGCTTCATTAGGAGAGCTAATTCATGCACGTTTACCTAAAGGGAGTGCTCCTGATAGTTGGAACCGGTTAGGTAATCTATTGGGTACGGATAATACAGATCGTCCCTGGGTTGTAGAGTTTGCGGCTAATCATGTATTGTCTATCCGAACTAAAGATTGGAAATATATAGAACCAAATGATGGGCCACGCATGATTACTTGGGGACCGAGAATAGAAACAGGTAATGACAGTATTCCACAATTGTATGAAATGAAGAAAGTTAACGAACAAGAAAATGTAGCGGCTCAATATCCTGAAAAGTTATTTGAAATGCAGACTTTGTTGCGAAAAGCGAAATTAGGTCAGTAGTTGTAAAGCTATTTAGTTGGTGCTCTAAAGGAGAATCAATGGATAGACTTACTTAAAGTCTGTAAATTATAATATAAAAATCTCCTGCTTTAGCTTTCATTTACCTTAATGATATGTCTAAAAGTAGGAGGTTTTTTATTTTTAATTTTTTTGTAATTCTATTTGAGATAATCTCTTTTTGTAATTTCGAGAGAAATTTAATTATAATGAGGTATGGGTAGAAAATCTTTTTTGATAATAATTTTGTTAGGAATAATTTTATCGAGCAGCACTTATAGGAAGGAATACATGTCAATAGCTGAAATGAAAGTGGGGTTAGCTGAGAATCCTTTAGGGTTAGATACGTCAATCCCCAGATTCGGTTGGCAACTTGTAAGTAACCCACACGAAAGAGGCATATATCAGACAGCTTATCAATTAGAGGTAAAGGATGAGGCTGGAAAGGTAATCTGGAATTCCGGAAAAGTGACAACGGATGTATCCCAGCATGTGACTTATCAGGGAGAGGCGTTGAAGCCGGCTACCCGTTATATCTGGAAAGTAAAAATCTGGAACAATAAGGGAGAAATTGCGGAAAAAGATGCTTGGTTTGAGACAAGCCTGATGACGTCTGATGATAAAGAAGGCTGGAACGGAGCACGTTGGATTGGAGGCAGTGACGAGGATATGGTGCTTTATTCACATTATTTGCCAGTATTCAGACTGGATTGTTCATTTCAGATGAAAAAACAGGCTACGTCGCGCAAGATATCATTTGTGTATGGTGCCAACGATGAACGTCTGATGAATGCGAATAAGAACATCTATCACATTGCCAGCGGGAAGGATGAATCATACATAAAAGTGGAGTTTGATTTGTCTCTTTTGAAAGACGGACGAAATGCCTGGATACATATTTATCGTGCCGGTTATCAGCCGGATGATAAACCTTCTGTTCCTTTGAAATCTTTTATGCTACCCGTTGATGTGCTGAATGCGAAGAATCAATATCAGCTGCATACGTTCTCTTTGTATTCCAATTTGGGTTTTACCACACTGAAAAAAGGAGAGGTACAGATTGGAGAAGTGAATCTGAATCCCATAAGGTTCGTAAGGCTCGTTTGTATGTTACCTCTCGTGGTATTTATGAAATGTATCTCAACGGACAGCGCGTAGGAGAGGATTATTTTAACCCGGGCGTGACACAGTATAATAAAACGCATCTGTATCAGGTGTACGATGTGACGAAGTTGATTGCGAAAGGAAAGAATGCCGTTGGAGCCATTTTGGCCGAAGGATGGTGGAGTGGAGGAGCAACTTATGCCGGAGAAAACTGGAATTTCTTTGGCGACCGTCAGTCATTGCTGGCACAGTTGGTTGTGACTTATGAGGATGGAAAGGTACAGACGATTGTAACTTCTCCGGATACGTGGAAGTATTTTAATCAGGGGCCTGTGGTGTATGGCAGTTTCTTTCAGGGAGAGGTATATGATGCCTTGAGAGAAAAAGCGATTGAAGGATGGACGAAAGCGGGATATGATGATTCGGCCTGGAAGAAAGCGGTAGAAGTTTCGCTGGGAGGTCATGTCAGTCGGTTAGGTGGAGGAACAATGCCTAAAGTCGATGATTATTCCAATTTCCACTTGGTGGCTCAATACGGTCAGACGGTAAAGGCCATTCAGAAACTTACGGCACAATCGGTAGAAGAGGTTCGTCCGGGCATCTTTGTGTACGACATGGGGCAGAATATGGTAGGAGTGCCAGAAATCACGTTCAAGGGAATCAAGGCAGGACAGGAAATCAATCTGCGTTATGCCGAGGTGAAATATCCCGACCTGCCGCGTTATGCCGGAAACGAGGGAATGATTATGCTGGAAAATATTCGTGCAGCCATGGCGCAGGATAAATATATCACGAAAGGAGGAAATGAAACGATTGCCCCGCGATTTACCTATCATGGATACCGCTTCATTGAGATTACGGGCATAGACAAAGCTTTGCCGCTGGAGGATGTGAAAGGAGTGGTGTTAAGTTCGATTGACGGACTGGCATCCAAGTATGAAACGTCTAATAAGAAGGTTAATCAGTTGTGGCACAATATTGTGTGGTCTACTTATGCCAATTTCTTCTCTATCCCGACCGACTGTCCGCAGCGTAACGAGCGTTTGGGATGGGCGGGTGATATATCGGTATTCTCCCGCACGGTCACTTACCTGGCAGATGTACCGCAGTTCTTGCGTCGTTATTTGTGTGCCATGAGGGACGTACAGCGTGAGGATGGCCGTTTCCCGGATGTGGCTCCTCTAGGTGGCGGATTTGGTGGCTTGCTGTGGGGTAGTGCTGGTATTACAGTGCCGTGGGAAGTGTATCAGCAATATGGTGACAAGAGTTTGCTGGCAGAGCACTATGAGGCGATGTGCCGTTATGTGGATTATGTACGGACCAGGAATATCAATCCGGAGACGGGCATATTGGAACAGGAAAAGGTCTGGGGAAACTTGGGCGACTGGCTGGGACCGGAGGACAACAAGAATGACAAAACACTGATGTGGGAAGCATACTTCCTTTATGATTTGGACATTATGAAAAAAGTGGCTCAGATTTTAGGTAAAAAGGAGGATGCGGAAAAGTTTGGGAAGTTGTATGACGAACGTAAGGCGTTCTTCAACCGTACATATATTGACCCGCAGACAGCGAAAACGATTTCTTCCGGGGCAAACGGTCCGGAAAAGGGAAAACTGGTGGATATACAGACTTCGTACGTGCTTCCTCTATCTTTCGGCATTGTGAACCCAGAATGGAAAGAACAGTTTGCGGCTAATCTGGCGCATACGGTGCAGAGGGAGAATGTGGCAGACGATGGAAAGACTTATCCGGCTTATTCGCTGATGACGGGATTTATCGGTACGGCATGGATTAACAAGGCACTTTCGGACAATGGATATGATGAGGTGGCGTACAACCTGCTGCAACAGACTACTTATCCTTCGTGGCTGTATTCTGTGGAGCAGGGAGCTACGACCATTTGGGAACGCCTGAACTCGTATACGCATGTCGACGGATTTGGCGAGAACAACCGGATGAACTCGTTTAATCATTATTCTTTTGGAGCTGTCGGGGCATGGATGTATGCCTATTCACTGGGTATTATGCGGGATGAAAACCATCCGGGATTCAAGCATTTTGTGCTTTGTCCTAAGGTAGACCCTACAGGAAAGATGACTTTTGCCAGAGGATATTATGATTCGCTGTGTGGACGTATAGAAAGTGCATGGGAAGTAAAAGGCGGAGAGGTGAGGTATTCATTCACAGTTCCGGCAAATACCAGTGCGACACTTTATTTGCCTGCTGCTTCAATGGATAGCGTAACTGAAAATGGTCGCGCGTTACAAGCTGGGAAAGAGGGTATAAAAGAAGTGACATATCAGGATGGAATGTGCAAGGCGGAATTGTTGTCGGGAACTTATCACTTTGTGGTGAAATAATTTTAGGCTATAAAATAAAGCAACCTCCTTCTGCTTGCTGTGAGCAATTCTTCAGCGCAGAAGGAGGTTGTATTTTTATTCTCTTCCGAATTTTTTTCGGTAGGATTGCGGAGTGTATCCTGTATATTTCTTGAAAACCTTGGTAAAGTAAGGTATATCGTCAAAGGTCAGGTAATAGGCTATTTCTTTGGTGCTTCGCTGAGTGGTGGCCAGCAAATCTTTGGCCTGCTGGATTTTCAGTTCCTGAATGTAGTGCGCCGGAGAAAGTCCGGTATACTCTTTGAATAGTTTCCGGAACCAGGAATAACTCATGTGCAGGGAGTCGGCAACTTCTTCCGGACCGATACCTTTTAACAGGTTCTCGCGGATGAACACCTTGGCTTTGCTAATCTGTTCGGTAGCTTTGTTGTCGAACTCGTAGTTCTGCGAGTAGTACATGGTCATGCCTAAGATAAGATTGGCAATGCCGGCCAGATATTGCTGGCAGGCTGCTTTTTCTTCCATGGCCACTTGAATGGCTTGTTCGTAAAGTTTGACGATGCTGTCCTGCACACCGATGTGATATACAATTTGGTCTTTCGCAAAAAAATTGTTTTGAAAACGGCTGTCCATGTTGATTCCCTGAAATCCGATCCAGTATTCCTGCCAGCCGGTTTTTTTATCGGGGAAATAGCTGTGCCATACGTGAGGCTGGAGAATCAAGATGTCTCCTTCCTTGATTTCGATGAAAGTATCGGGAGAGGTATAGAAATAGCCTTTTCCGTGCGTGATGTATAATAGCTGGTAGCTGTCCAGCACACGACCGCGTGAGGGAGTGAAATAAAAGGCATCCGGATGTCCGGTACGAGGTGGGTACACTGGGTAATTGGGTGGTATGGGTTCCGAGCCTACGGTGTCCACGGTAATTCCCCAGTCTATATCGCGCGGACTTCGTACCAGATATTTATAGTTTACGCTGTTTTTTTCCATTTTTTGTCCCTTTCTTCGCAAAGATAAAAAATCCCTGATAAACTCCTGAATTTTCGTCGGCAGGAAAAATCAAAAACTTATATTTTAAAGTCATTTCTTCCGCAAGAAGGGAATTTTTTCTTTCTACTTTTGTCACAGTAGTTAACCAAATAAACTTTTAGCATGGATTCCAAATATTTTATTGCATTTGATTTAGGAGCAACTAGCGGAAGAACCATATTGGGGACGCTGACCGGTGATAAATTGACACTGGAAGAAGTTACTCGCTTCCCGAACCAGATGCTGCAACTCAACGGACATTTTTACTGGAATATTTTTTCCTTGTATGAGAATTTGAAGAAAGGTCTGGCTGCCGTGGCACAGAAAAAAGTACCTGTCACTTCTATCGGTATTGATACATGGGGAGTGGATTTTGCTTTTGTGAACGAGGAAGGGGCACTGATAGGCCTTCCGTATGCGTATCGTGACCCGCAGACTATCGGTAAGAAGGAAGAGTTCTTTGAAAAGGTGATGTCGGCAGATGAGTTGTATGGAAAGACGGGAATTCAGCACATGGATTTCAACAGTATTTTCCAGTTGTACACTTTAAAACAACGGAAGGACTTCGGGTTGGCACACGCCAGTCGTCTGCTCTTTATGCCGGATGCGCTTTCTTACTTGTTGACAGGAAAGATGGTGACAGAATATACCATTGCATCGACTTCTCAGTTGCTGAACCCGGAAACACGCAAATTAGATGAGAATTTGCTGGAAGTGCTGGGTGTCAGCAAATCCTTGTTTGCGGATATGGTGGAACCGGGAGCTAAGATCGGTATGCTGACCGAGGATTTGTGTGAAGAACTTCAGATAGAATCTGTTCCGGTAATTGCCGTAGCCGGACACGATACTGCTTCTGCCGTAGCGGCTGTACCGGCTGCCAACAAGAACTTTGCTTACCTGAGTTCGGGTACATGGTCGTTGATGGGAATTGAAACAGATGGTCCGGTTGTGAATGAAAAGACAACTCACTATAATATTACGAACGAAGGAGGAGTAGACGGTACCATTCGCTTGCTGAAGAATATCACAGGTATGTGGATTGTAGAACAATGTCTGAAGAAATGGCATAAGGAAGGAACGGATTATACGTATCCGCAGATGGTGGAACTGGCTCAGGCTGCTCGCCCGTTTGCTTGCTTCATCAATCCGGATGATCCGGGATTTACCAATCCACAGGATATGCCTAAAGCCATTTGTGAGTACTGTGCACGTACCGGACAGAACGCACCGCAGACACATGGTGAGTTTATCCGTGTCATCTTTGAGAGTCTGGCATTGAAATACCGTGAGGTACTCGATGTATTCCGTGAACTTTCCGTAAATCCGATTGAAAAGTTGCATATCATTGGAGGAGGTTCACGCAACAAACTGCTGAATCAGTTTACTTCAAATGCCATCGGCTTGCCGGTTGTGGCCGGACCGAGCGAGGCATCTTCAATTGGAAATATCATGCTTCAGGCTAAAGCTGCCGGAGTAGTAAGTACGTTGCAGGAAATGCGTAACGTGATTTCCGTCAATGTGGAACCGGATTATTTCTCACCGGCGGATGCGGAAGTGTGGAATGAAGCTTATCAGAAATATATATCAATCATTAAAAAATAATTTGCCATGAAAGAACAACAGATTATCAATGCGTATGAAATAGCTAAAGAACGCTATGCCAAATTGGGTATCGATACAGATGCCGTAATGGAAACTTTACAGTCTGTACCTATGTCTATGCACTGCTGGCAGGCAGACGATGTGACCGGATTCGAATCACAGGGTTCACTGACCGGAGGTATTCAGGCTACCGGGAATTATCCGGGAAAGGCTCGTAATATTGAGGAATTGCGTGCAGATATCCTGAAGGCTGCTTCTTACGTACCGGGAAAACATCGTTTAAACTTGCATGAAATCTATGGTGAATTCGGTGGACAGTTTGTAGACCGTGACCAGGTGGAAGTAAAACATTTTGAAGGCTGGATGCAGTGGTCAAAAGAAAATGACATGAAGCTGGATTTCAACTCTACTTCTTTCTCTCACCCGAAGTCTGGAAACCTGTCTTTGTCAAATCCTGACAAGGCTATCCGTGATTTCTGGATTGAACATACTAAGCGTTGCCGTGCCATTGCTGAAGAAATGGGTAAGCGTCAGGGCGATCCTTGTATCATGAACTTGTGGGTACACGATGGTAGCAAGGATATTACCGTAAACCGTATGAAGTACCGTGCATTGCTGAAAGATTCTTTGGACCAGATTTTTGCACAGAAATACGATCACATGAAGGACTGTATCGAATCAAAAGTATTCGGTATTGGTCTGGAAAGCTATACAGTGGGTTCTAACGACTTCTATATTGGTTATGGTGTACAGAACCAGAAACTGATTACACTCGATACCGGTCACTTCCATCCGACAGAAAGCGTGGCTGATAAGGTTTCTTCTCTGTTGCTCTATGTACCGGAACTGATGTTGCATGTAAGCCGTCCGGTTCGTTGGGACTCAGACCATGTAACTATCATGAACGACGATACACTCGATTTGTGCAAGGAAATCGTACGTTGCAATGCGTTGAGCCGTGTTCACATCGGTTTGGATTACTTCGATGCATCTATCAACCGTATCGGTGCGTATATAATCGGTATGCGTGCTACACAGAAGTGCCTGTTGCAGGCATTGCTCGAACCGCTGAACACGCTGCGTGACTATGAAGAAACTGACCGTGGCTTCCAGCGTTTGGCATTGCTCGAAGAATGCAAGTCATTGCCTTGGGGAGCTGTATGGGATATGTTCTGCTTGAAGAACAATGTACCTGTAGGCGAAGAATACATTGCTGAAGTAGAAAAATACGAAGCAGAAGTAACCTCTAAGAGAAATTAATCTTACAGCCGGATGGCGGGAAAAGCTTGTCTTGCCCGTTGTCCGGCTGGCTTAATTTATAGGCTATGGAAATCATTATCGGATTGTTGATTATTGCAGTGGGAGCATTCTGCCAGTCGAGCTGCTATGTACCCATCAATAAAATAAAGAACTGGAGCTGGGAATCTTACTGGATTGTGCAGGGAGTTTTTGCCTGGCTTGTTTTTCCTTTCTTGGGCGCGTTGCTGGCTGTTCCGGACGGACACAGCCTTTTTGAGGTTTATGCGGCTCATCCAGCCGATACGCTTTGGGCGATGTTCTTCGGTGTACTCTGGGGAGTGGGTGGTCTGACATTTGGTTTGAGTATGCGCTACCTTGGAGTAGCATTGGGACAGTCTATCTCGCTGGGTACCTGTGCCGGACTGGGAACAATCTTGACGCCCATATTTACTGGTCACATGGATGAACTGACCATGCCGGTTATTGTGGGAGTGATTGTGACTTTGCTGGGTATCGGCATCATCGGTTATGCCGGAAATATGAAGTCTGCCAGTCTGAGCGAGGAAGAAAAGAAAAAAGCTGTGAAAGATTTCAATTTTACTAAAGGAATTTTCGTAGCTTTATTGGCGGGTTTCATGAGTGCCTGTTTCAGTATCGGATTAGGATTCGGACAGAGTTTGTGTTTCCCGGAAAGTGCAGAAGTGTATAAAACTTTGCCGGCTACTCTTATGGTGACTGCCGGAGGTTTCCTTACCAACATGGTGTACTGTTTTTATCAGAATGCAAAGAACAAGACATGGGGTGATTATGGAAAGACCTCGCTGTATGTGAACAACATTCTGTTCTGTGCGTTGGCCGGTGTGTTATGGTATAGCCAGTTCTTTGGCTTGAGTCTGGGAAAAGGTTTCCTGGTAGCTTCACCGGTACTGCTTACGTTCTCCTGGTGTATCCTGATGTCGCTGAACGTGACATTCTCGAATGTGTGGGGAATTATTTTGAAGGAATGGAAAGGATGTTCTTCCAAGACCATCTGGGTACTGGTATTGGGGCTGATTGTCCTGATTGTATCTTCTTTCCTTCCGCAGCTGTTGAAATAAAAAATCAAATTTAAATACATAATATAATGAAATCAATTCTTGAAGGACGTCCGGATTTGGCCCGTGAAATCAATAAAGTGGCCGAAGTGGCCGGATATTTGTGGCAAAAAGGATGGGCTGAACGCAACGGTGGAAATATCACCATCAATGTAACAGAGTTTGTAGACGATGAAATCCGTCAGATGCCGGCTATCAGTGAACCGAAACAGATTGGAGCGGTATTACCGCATCTGAAAGGCTGTTACTTCTTCTGCAAAGGTACACAGAAACGTATGCGCGACCTAGCTCGCTGGCCGATGGAAAACGGTTCTGTAATTCGTATCTGCGACGATTGTGCCAGCTATGTCATTATCGCTGACCAGCCGGTGATGCCGACTTCGGAAGTGGCTTCTCACCTGACTGTTCACAATACGCTGATTGCGGAAGGTGCCCAGAAAAAGGCTACCGTACATACACACCCCATCGAACTGGTGGCAATGAGCCATACTCCGAAGTTCCTGGAAAAGGATGTGCTGACTTATCTGTTGTGGAGCATGATTCCAGAAACAAAGGCATTCTGTCCGCGTGGATTGGGTATCGTGCCTTATAAGATGCCGAGCTCAGTAGAACTGGCAGATGCTACACTGAAGGAACTGGACGATTATGATGTGGTAATGTGGGAAAAACACGGTGTATTTGCCGTAGGTACCGACGTAATGGATGCGTTCGACCAGATTGACGTGCTGACCAAGGCTGCCCAGATTTACATTAATGCCCGTTGCATGGGATTTGAGCCGGACGGTATGACGAAAGAACAAATGCAGGAACTGACGGACGTGTTCCATCTTCCGAAATAAATAAAAATCTAACCTTTTAAAACCATGAAATTATGTACAGAATGATTTTGAACGAAACCTCTTACTTTGGTGCCGGATGTCGCGAAGCTATCGCTACAGAAGCAGGCCGTAGAGGTTTCAAGAAAGCTTTTTTTGTAACTGACAAGGACCTGATTCGTTTTCACGTAGCAGACAAGGTGGTGGAAGTGTTCGAAAAGGCAGGTATTCCTTACGAAATATACAGTGATGTAAAAGCCAATCCTACCATTGCCAATGTGCAGAACGGTGTGGCAGCTTTCAAGGCTTCCGGTGCCGATTTTATCGTAGCATTGGGTGGCGGTTCTTCTATTGATACGGCGAAAGGTATCGGTATCGTAGTAAACAATCCGGAATTTGCCGATGTGCGTTCATTGGAAGGGGTAGCAAATACGCATCATAAAGCAGTGCCGACTTTTGCTCTGCCTACTACTGCGGGAACTGCAGCTGAGGTAACCATCAACTATGTGATTATTGATGAGGCTGCTACCAAGAAAATGGTGTGTGTAGACCCGAACGATATTCCGTCAGTAGCTATCGTAGACCCTGAACTGATGTATTCTATGCCGAAGGGCCTGACTGCCGCTACAGGTATGGATGCCCTGACGCATGCCATTGAAAGCTACATTACTCCGGGAGCTTGGGTGATGTCGGATATGTTTGAATTGAAGGCCATTGAGATGATTGCCAAGAACCTGAAGGCTGCCGTAGACAATGGCAGTGATCCGGTAGCTCGTGAAGCCATGTCGCAGGCACAGTATATTGCCGGAATGGGATTCAGCAATGTAGGTCTGGGAATCGTTCACTCTATGGCTCATCCTCTCGGTGCGCACTATGACACTCCGCACGGCGTAGCCAATGCACTGCTGTTGCCTTACGTCATGGAATACAATGCAGAATCTCCTGCTGCACCGAAATACCTGAATATTGCCAAGGCGATGGGAGTAGATACTACTGGTATGAGCGAAGCAGAAGGTGTAAAAGCTGCGGTAGAAGCTGTTCGCCAGCTTTCTTTGAGCATCGGTATTCCGCAGAAGTTGCATGAAATCGGTGTGAAGGAAGAAGATTTGCATCAGTTGGCTATCGATGCATTCAATGATGTCTGCACCGGAGGTAATCCGCGTCCGACTTCAGTAGAAGACATTGAAGCACTCTACCATAAGGCTTTCTAAGCATTCATATTATTTTATATACAAAAACGTCCGCAGTTTCCGGTGAGTTTTCCGGGATTGCGGACGTTATTTTTTTGAAGACTCCTTCCTGGGAAAAAAAACGCCTTTACGTTTGGATTGAAACGCAAAGGTGTTTAAGATGAAATGTACTTGCGTTTGGTTTCAAATGTCCTTGTGTTCTGAAGTAAACGTAAGTACGTTTTGGAATGGGTAATTTTTCCTTAATTTTCCTTGCTCTTTCGCTGTACAATGCGGGCACCGGCAGGTACACTTTCCGTCACCCAGATGTTACCTCCAATGGTAGCTCCTTCACCGATGGTGATGCGTCCTAAAATGGTGGCATTGGAGTAGACAATCACATTGTCTTCCAGTATCGGGTGGCGTGGAATACCCTTGATGGGGTTTTCCTGTTCGTCGCAAGGGAAACTCTTGGCACCCAATGTAACACCCTGGTACAGTTTCACGTGATTACCGATGATGCAGGTCGCACCGATTACGACACCCGTACCGTGGTCAATGGTAAAATGATGTCCGATTTGCGCACCCGGATGGATGTCGATTCCGGTTTCGGAGTGAGCCATTTCCGTGATGATACGCGGAATAAGAGGCACGTTGAGCCGGTGAAGCTCGTGGGCAATCCGGTAGTTGGTCACTGCACGGATGACGGGGTAACAGCAGATGATTTCACCAAAGCAGGTGGCAGCCGGGTCACCATAGTATGCAGCTTCTACATCGGTAGCCAAAATCCGTCGGATTTCCGGCAGACGGCTGATAAATTCTGCTGCTAATTGGGTAGCTGTAGCACGACAAGGCGATTGACAGTCACACTGACCTGAATTTTCCACCCCGAAGCACAGTCCGGCCTGTATCTGCTCAATAAGCAGAGAGAACAGTTCTTCAATATTGACACCAATGTGGTAATTGATGGTCTGGCTGTTGATGGTAGAATTGCCAAAGTAGCCGGGGAACAAGATGGCACGTGACAGTTCTACGATGCGTTCCAGTGATTTTCCGGAAGGAAGCGGCTCACCTTCTCTGTGCTGATGGAACAGCCCACGGTAAGATTGGCTGTCGGAAAGTTCGTCAACAGCCTTTGTCAGTATATGTGTGTAATCAATTGGGCTCATAAGCATTCCTTTTTGATAATTGGCAAAAGTAACTATATTTTGTGATGAATCCAATAAAATCTTATTTTTGTAGAAAAATCAGAATGGTATGGTAGTAAACAAGAAAAATCCGTTTGCTTTCAAGGCAAAACAGAGCAATAAGAAAAAGACAAGTGGAAAACGGGTGGGAAAGTCCCGTCCGGAGAAAGCGAATAACCAGTTAAACCGCAGGGTGAAATAATAAAAATCCCCGCTTCCTTGTAGAAAGTTTTTGTTTTCTAAAAAGAAGCGGGGAAATAATTTATTTAAACGCGGTTCGTCAAGCTTCAGCCAATACGAAATCCAGCTGTTTCTTAGCCAGGTTAGCACGGGCTACCTTAATCTTAATCGGATCGCCGAGACTGAATTTCTGGTGATGACGACGTCCGATGAGGCAGTAGTTCTTTTCGTCGAACTCATAGAAATCGTTGCCCAAGTCGCGCATGGCAATCATGCCCTCGCATTTGTTTTCGTTGATTTCTACGTAGAGTCCCCATTCTGTGACACCGGAAATTACACCATCGTACACTTCTCCGATACGTTCACCCATAAATTCCACCTGTTTGTATTTCACGGATGCACGTTCTGCACTGGCTGCAGTCTGCTCCATTGCCGAACTGTGTTCACAGAGAGTTTCATACTTGTCGGCTTGTGCGCTTCGTCCTCCTGCCAGGTAACGGGTAAGCAGGCGGTGTACCATCAAGTCCGGATAACGGCGGATAGGAGAGGTGAAGTGCGTGTAGTAATCGAATGCCAGTCCGTAGTGTCCGATGTTATAAATCGAATAGCGTGCTTTCTGCATGGCGCGTAAAGACACTGTTTCTATCAGGTTCTGTTCTTTCTTTCCTTCAATTTCGCCTAACAAATGATTGATAGACTTGGATACTTCAGCTTTGCTACCTCCTGTGCGGATTTTGTAACCGAAGCGGGCGATAAACTGATTCAGGTTATCCAGCTTGTCAGGGTCGGGCAGGTCGTGGATACGATAAGGAAGTACCTTCGGTTTTTTGTTCTTAGGAACTTTTCCTACGTATTCTGCCACCGTCTTGTTGGCTAACAGCATGAATTCTTCAATCAGCTTGTTGGCTTCTTTAGACACCTTGAAGTATACGCTGAGCGGTTTACCCGTCTCGTCAATTTCAAATTTTACCTCACAGCGGTCAAAGTTGATAGAGCCGGCGGCCATTCGTTTCTGTCGCAGAATCTGCGCCAGACGATTCAGTTGAAGTACCTCTTCCTTGTAGTCACCTTCCCCTGTTTCAATGATTTGCTGTGCTTCTTCGTACGTGAACCGACGGTTGGATTTGATTACCGTATGACGGATGCGGTAGTTCTTCACTTCCGCCTTTTCATTCATTTCGAAAATGACAGAGTAAGCCAGTTTTTCTTCATCAGGACGCAGGGAGCAAATAAAGTTGCACAAACGTTCCGGCAGCATCGGGATGGTACGGTCTACCAGATAGACAGAAGTCGCACGTTTGGCCGCTTCCTTGTCGATGATGCTTCCCTCTTTTACATAGTGAGATACGTCCGCAATATGCACACCCACTTCCCATAAGCCGGGTTTCAGGGTGCGGATGGACAACGCATCGTCAAAGTCTTTGGCATCTTTCGGGTCGATGGTGAACGTCACGACATCACGGAAATCTTCCCGTTCGGCATAATCTTCCGGCGTGATGTCGGCCGACAGTTTCTCTGCTGCAGCTTCTACTGCCTGCGGATATACGTACGGCAATCCGTATTCAGCCAGAATAGCGTGCATTTCAGTGGTGTTGTCACCCGCTTTTCCGAGGATGTCGATCACTTCGCCAAACGGATTCTTTGCTTCTTCCGGCCATTCGGTAATGCGGACAATAGCCTTATCACCGTTCTTTCCGCCTTTCAGCTTGTCTTTCGGGATAAAGATGTCGTTAGCCAGAGTACTGGTCTCCGTAAGCAGGAACGCATAATTCTTGCTGACTTTCAATACACCGACAAAGGTTTCGTTGGCGTGTTCCAGAATCTCGATTACCTGTGCTTCCAGCTGATGCTTTTTACGTTTGGCACACAAGGCAACTTTCACCTTGTCATTGTTCATTGCATGAGCAGAGTTACGTTCCGCAATGAAAATGGGTTCTCCTCCCTCTTCAGGAATAAACGAGTTCTTTCCATTGCTTTTACGTACGAAGATTCCGGTCAGAATCTGTCCTTTGTCATTGATTTTATAGCGCCCTTTTTCGATTTCAATCAGGAAGTTGTCTTCCAACATTTCTTCCACTACATCGATGCAGAGCATTTTTCCCGGATGGGTTGTAAGTTTTAGAGCTTGGAACAACTGCTTGAGGCTGAATGCTTCATTCGGCTTTGTACGGAAATAGTTGAGCAGTATCTCTACGAGCTCTTTTTTCTTCAGGTGCTTTCCGCCTTTCTTTTCTTTTTTCTTTTTAGCCATGTTGTTTTGTTTTAAATCAACAGCTCTCTGCTGTTGATAAGATTATCTTTATACAAAGAAAGTGATTTCCGGGGAATAAACGTGGTTTTTTCTGTTAAGATGCTGAAAAACTATTATCTTTGCCACATTCTTTTTACAAAAGTAAGATATGAATGAGATTGGAACATCCGTTCGTGAACGTGAGATTTACAAGGTAACCCTGGTGGGTAGTCTGGTCAATATTCTGCTGGTGGCCTGTAAGTTTGCGGCAGGCTTCTGGGGTAAGAGTGCGGCGATGATTGCCGATGCGGTGCACTCTTTGTCGGATTTGATAACGGACTTGATTGTCATCGTGTTTGTGCGTATTTCCAGCAAACCGGAAGATAAGGGACATGATTACGGACATGGAAAGTATGAAACACTGGCTACGCTCTTGATTGGAGCGGCTTTGCTGGCTGTAGGCGTAGGAATTTGCTGGAGTGGAATAGAATCAATCATCAGTTTTGCAAAAGGAGAGGCATTACAGTCGCCCGGCTGGATTGCACTGGCCGCTGCCATTGTATCCGTAGTATCGAAAGAAATCTTGTTTCATTACACCCGTCTGGTGGGAAAACGCTGTAATAGTCCGGCCGTGATAGCCAATGCCTGGCATCATCGCAGCGATGCATTTTCTTCTATCGGTACGGCCGTAGGTATTGGAGGAGCTATCTTGTTGGGAGAAAGCTGGCGTGTGCTCGACCCTCTGGCGGCAGTGATTGTCAGTTTCTTTATTGTGCAGGTGGCCGTGAAGCAGCTGAAGGCTTGTATTGATGAACTATTGGAACGCTCGTTGCCCGATGATATAGAGCAGGAAATTACGCAGACGGTATTGTCACTGGACGGTGTGTCGCAGCCGCATCATTTGCGTACCCGCCGTATTGGAAGTCATTATGCGATAGACATGCACGTGCGGATGGACGGAAGTATCTCGCTGCATGAGGCACATGAAAAGGCTACTGCCATTGAGCAGAAGTTGCGGGATACTTTTGGAGAGGATACCTACATCAGTATCCATGTAGAACCGGAAAAATAAGTTTATGGAGAAAAAAATATTAGTCACCGGTGCCAGTGGGTTCATCGGGAGCTTTTTGGTGGAAGGTGCGCTGGAGCGTGGCATGCAGGTGTGGGCCGGTGTGCGGAAGAGCAGCAGCCGGAAATATTTGCAGGATTCACGTATCCATTTTGCCGTACTGGATTTTACTGATTCCGACCGTCTGGCCAGTCAGTTGGAGGAACAGAAACGCCAGCATGGGAAATGGGATTACATTATTCATTGTGCAGGGGTGACCAAATGCCTGGACAAGGCCGATTTTGAAATCGGGAATTACTGGGCTACCCGACATTTTATTGAGACCCTGAAGCGATTAGACATGCTTCCCGTGAACTTTATTTACATAAGTTCGTTAAGTATATTTGGACCGATTCGGGAAAAAGACTATTCATCTATTTGTGAAACGGACACTCCCCGACCTAATACAGCGTATGGGCTGAGTAAACTGCATACCGAGGAATATTTGAAATCCCTCACCAATTTCCCGTATGTGATTTTCCGTCCGACGGGAGTTTACGGTCCACGGGAACGCGATTATTTCCTGATGGCGAAGTCCGTGCAGCAGCATGTGGATTTTGCAGCAGGTTTCAAACGTCAGGATATTACGTTTGTGTTTGTGAAGGACTTGGTACAGGCCATTTATCTGGCTATTGAAAAAAATGTCACAGGCCGCGCTTATTTTGTGAGCGACGGAAAGGTATACAGTAGTCATACGTTTTCCGACTTGATTCGGAAAGAATTGGGAAATCCGTGGATGCTTCGTTTCGTCTGTCCGTTGTTCCTTTTGAAAGCCATTTCCTTTGTGGCAGAGAATGTAGGACGAATACTCTGTAAGACGAGTACACTGAATTGTGATAAATACCGTATTATGAAACAGCGCAACTGGCGGTGCGACATCTCACCGCTGGAAAAGGAATTAGGATATGTTCCCGAATATCCGTTGGAAAGAGGAGTAAAAGAAATCATTGCCTGGTATAAAAAAGAAGGATGGCTATAGAACTGAAGTTATTTGAACGAGTAGAAAGTGGAAAGGGCTTGTTTGCTGTAGAAAGCATTAGCTTGATTTACAATGCACTGACCACTATTTTGATTTTGCTTTTGTATCCCCGGATGGATCATCCCGGGATGATGTTGCTGGAGCGTCTGGGCATTGTGGTCCTGACGTTCGTACTGATATATTTGTATCAGGCATTCCCCTGTCGTTTGACGGCTTTTATCCGTATGGTCGTGCAAATGTCATTGTTGGCATACTGGTATCCGGATACGTTTGAATTTAACCGCTTGTTCCCGAACCTGGATTACGTGTTTGCTTCTGCCGAACAGGCTATTTTTCATTGCCAGCCTTCGGTGGAATTTAGCAAGCTGTGTCCTTCCATGTGGTTCAGTGAGCCTTTCAATATGGGGTATTTCTTTTACTATCCCATGATGCTGATTGTGGTGGTATATTATTTCCTGACTCGTTTTGAATGGTTTGAGAAAATTTGCTTCGTACTGGTCACTTCTTTCTTCATTTACTATTTGTTTTACATTCTGGTGCCGGTGGCCGGACCGCAATTCTATTTCCCTGCCATTGGAATGGATAAAGTAAACGCTTGTGATTTTCCGGCAATAGGAGATTATTTTAATGACAATACTTTCTTGCTTCCTGGTCCGGGATATGAACACGGATTCTTCTATAATCTGGTAGAAGCTTCACAGGAAGTAGGTGAACGCCCTACGGCAGCTTTCCCCAGTTCACATGTGGGAATCTCTACGATTGTGATGATTATGGCCTGGCGTGTGAACCGAAAATTGGCCTACATTCTGTTCCCGTTCTATGTGTTGCTGTGCTGTGCCACGGTGTATATTCAGGCGCACTACCTGATTGATTCGCTGGTAGGACTTATTACCGCTTTCTTCGTTTATCAGCTGGCCACGCTGATGTATAAGCGCTGGTTTATTTCCCCGGTCTTTAAACGAATGTATTAAAAAAATCGGTAAGGATTATTCCTTACCGAAAGTAGCTTCTATATGGTCTAATATGCCATTCAGTTCATTTAATGTTTCTGCGCGAAGCATGGCAATGCGTGTGTCCTTGAAATTTGGAATCCCTTTGAAGAGAGGAGATGCGGCTAAGTGACGGCGTACGTGCAGGATACCTCTGCGTTCATCCAGCAGGTTTACACTGTCGAGCACTTCCTGACGCAATACATCCATCCGCCATTTGAAAGAAAGAGGCGGCAACTCTTCACCTGCTTCCAGATAATGTTTTACTTCCTTGAAAATCCAGGGACGTCCGAAACTGGCTCGTCCAATCATGATGGCATCTACTCCATATTGTTCAAAACACTCTTTGGCACGTTGTGGAGTAGTGATGTCACCGTTTCCGATAATGGGGATATGCATTCTCGGATTTTTCTTGACTTCTCCAATCAGGGTCCAGTCGGCTTCACCGGTATACATCTGTGCACGGGTACGTCCGTGGATGGTCAGAGCTTCAATTCCGCAGTCCTGTAATTGTTCCGCCAGTTCTACGATAATCTTGTGTTCTGCATCCCATCCCAGGCGAGTTTTCACGGTAACTGGAATCTTTACGGCATCTACTACCGCACGGGTTATTTCGAGCATTTTAGGTACGTTCTGCAGCATGCCGGAACCGGCGCCTTTTCCTGCCACCCGTTTTACCGGGCAACCGAAGTTCAGGTCTAATATATCAGGCTTGGCCTGTTCTACGATGCGGGCTGCTTCCACCATGGTATCCGTATCCTTTCCGTAAATCTGAATGGCTACCGGACGTTCCTTTTCACTGATGTTCAGTTTCAGCATGGTCTTCCCTACCGAACGAATCAGGGCATCGCTCGATACAAATTCCGTGTACACCATGTCGGCACCAAACTGCTTGCACATCAGGCGGAATGCAGGGTCGGTGACGTCTTCCATCGGTGCCAGTAATACTGGCTTTTCTCCTAAATCTATGTTTCTAATTTTCATTGCCTTGATATTGTCGCGCAAAGGTAGTGAAATTTTATTATATCCTGAAAAAACGCTACCTTTGCACCGTAATATTACAATCACGGAAATGAGTTATACAATCAAAGATTTTGAAATCATGGCACCCGTGGGCTCACGTGAGTCATTGGCGGCTGCCCTTCATGCCGGAGCTGATTCTATTTATTTCGGTATTGAAAGCTTGAACATGCGTGCGCGTTCGGCGAGCACTTTTACTATAGACGATTTGCGTGAAATCGCCAAGATATGCGATGAACATGGAGTAAAGAGTTACCTGACCATTAATACTATTATTTACGACGAGGATATTACCTTGATGCGTAAAATAGTGGATGCGGCAAAAGAAGCAGGTATCAGTGCGGTTATTGCGGCCGATGTAGCAGTCATGGCTTATTGTAATGAAGTAGGACAGGAGGTACACCTTTCTACTCAGTTGAACATCAGTAACGCAGAAGCATTGAAATTTTATTCACGCTTTGCCGATGTGGTGGTACTGGCGCGTGAACTGAACCTGAAACAGGTACGTAAGATTTACGATGCCATTCAGGAACAGCAAATCAAGGGTCCGATGGGTGAGCTGGTGCGCATCGAAATGTTCTGCCATGGAGCTTTGTGTATGGCAGTTTCCGGGAAGTGCTATTTGAGCCTGAACGAGCTGAATGCTTCGGCCAACCGCGGAGCTTGCATGCAGGTATGCCGTCGTGCATATACGGTGAAGGATAAGGAAAGTGACATTGAACTGGAAGTGGATAACCAGTACATCATGTCGCCGAAAGACTTGAAAACCATTCATTTTATGGACGAGATGATTGAAGCGGGTGTACGGGTATTCAAGATTGAGGGTCGTGCACGTGGACCTGAGTATGTACGTACAGTAGTAGAATGCTACAAGGAAGCTATCCAGTCGTACATTGACGGTACATTCTCCGATGAAAAGGTGGCCAACTGGGATGAACGTCTGAAGACAGTATTCAATCGTGGTTTCTGGAACGGCTATTATTTAGGACAGCGTTTGGGTGAATGGAGCAAGAACTACGGTTCGGAAGCGACGGAGCGTAAGGTATATGCCGGACGTGGAATCAAGTACTTCTCTAATATTGGAGTAGCTGAATTCCTGATTGAAGCCTCAGAAATTAAAGTCGGCGATAAACTGTTGATTACCGGTCCTACTACCGGTGCCATGTATGTCACCTTGGATGAGGCTCGTGTAGACTTGAAGCCGGTGGATGTGGTGAAGAAAGGTGTGCACGTGTCATTTAAAGTGCCCGACCGTATCCGGCCCAGCGATCGTTTGTACCGCATGGTGCCCGCCGAAGAATTGAAGGCAAAACGGAAAGAGTAAATTTATTTGAAGAATAGCGATAGTATCCTGTCAGGGCTTCTAAAAAGGAGCCTTGACAGGATTTTTTTATGAGAATAGAATATAAACACCTCGGTTAATTACTTGTTGAAAGACTTGTGAATATAATTGTTGATATCCTAATTTTTTATTGATTATCAGCATGATGTGTAAATTAACAGGTTGTGAATTACTTGTGAATAATAAATAAGTCCCTTTGGGATAGCTTGCTTGTTCTCATAATTATTTTACATTTGCACTCCAGAACTTAAAATCTCATGTAATATGAAAAAGATATATGTAAAAGAGTGGATGTTATTTCAACCATACGACCGACAGGATGAAGTAGACACGTACTATGTAAACGTTGCTAATCAGATAGCTGCATGTTTAAAGGATTTTGTTGGAGGACGTTATCCAGAACATTCAGTGCATGGAATTGCCATTTATTTGACGCTCTGGTTTCAGGATGTGATTTCACAGACCGGAATTTGGCAAGCATTCTCTGAAGAATGCCGTAAGCGGTATGGCTGCCTTGTTCCTTTCATGACTTCGGAAAAAGAAAAAGACTATTATCCGGGAGAAGTGAATCCGGAAGATTTGCAGTTTCTGTTATGGCATTATCTTCAATGCATGGAGAAGCAGGCTGGTGGCGTATTGAATCCGGAAAATCCGGTTTTTGAGGAACTGGCTAATCAGATCTATGATTATTTGTCGGAAGAGTTTCAAGTAGCTCCAGAGAATGAGCGGTTGCATGCGATGTTATATGGGGAGGCTTTTGGAGAAAACGATTACATGCGTTATCGTAGTGTGCTGGAGTGGTTCCACTTCTGCAGTTATGTAGGTTTTGAAAACCGGGGTGAATATCAGAGAGTGGTAGATACGGTTGCACGAATGGGACAGAATGTCAATCCACATATTTTGTCGTACGATGTAAAGCAGAACATTCTGTTTGAAGGACGCAAGAACTTACTTTCCTTGACATCAGTCGAATGGTTGGCTTTGATAGGAAAGAGTCATCCTGAAACAGCTTTGTGGGCTGAAGTAAAAGCTCTTCCTCAGGAAATGTATCTTTATGAAGGGGAAGATGAAAAATTCCTGTTTGTAAAAGATTTGTCAAAGAAAGAAGGAGAACAGCTGGGTATTCGGAAAGATTCTTTGAATATGGATTCCTTGAAAGGTCGTAAAGAAGGAGTAACCATATTAAGTTGCCGGCTGGTTCAGTATGGAGGATACTGGTGGCAAGACGGTATGCTGGTTGTATCCGATTTCCAGGAGAAAGTGAAGGAAGAGATTGACCAGCGAATTGCCGCACGTGAGGGCATAAAGAAAACATTCGATGAGTTTATGGAAGCATCCGGTGGCAAGCAATTTGTGTTCTGCAAATCAGAAGAAGAAGTGCAGGATTTCCTTTCTCAGAAATTGGGATATAAGAATAATGAAGGAATGGAGTTGCCGAAGATGGACGCGGCACACGGATTGGTGCTGATGGTTTCTCCACATACCGGCATACATGTTCAAATGCAATTGTGTGAATGTATCTCCTCACCGGATAATACATTCTATGATGCTGAAGCAGCCAAGAAGCAGGCTGCCATGTTTATATTGAATCCCAATGTGATACCTTACGATTTGAGTTGTGCCTTGCAGGATGCCGATATGCTTCCGGATGCTTGTCTGAACAGTGCGTTGGGCGAGGAACATGGACGGGAAACAATGAAGAGAAACGCATGTTTCTTTACAGATTATTTCTTTGAAAAATGCAGAGAGAAGGATTGTTGATTATTCAATAATCCCTCCTCCTAATACAATATTACCCCGATAAAATGCAGCTGCCTGTCCGCTGGCAATAGAGGCCAGCGGCTCATGCAGTTGTATATGCAGTCGCTGGTCATCCAGTAAGGTGACAGTGCATCGGTTGGCTTGTTTCCGGTAGCGTATTTTGACAATGACATCTTCGTGTCCAAGCACTACATCGGGATTGATAAGGTTCCAGTGTGTGAGGTACATCTCATTTTTTTCCAGTGCTTGCAGATTGTCGCTGATAATTACCTTATTTTCCTGCGGAATGATTTCCTTGACAAAGAGCGCTTTGTTCAGGTGAATTCCCAATCCTCTTCGCTGTCCGATGGTGTAAAACGGATAACCCTCATGTTTCCCGATTTTCTGTCCTTGCTCATCATAAAAGTTCCCAGGAATGATTTCACCTTCGGGTGCATGAGTTTTCAGGAAGGTACGGTAATCCATCGGGCAGAAACATACACCTAAACTGTCACGTTTCTTGGCGGCTTTCAGAAATCCGCGTGCGGCGGCGATTTCGCGTACACGGGTCTTGGTCAGTTCGCCCATAGGGAGGCACATTCTCTCCAAAATGGATTGTGGAAGTCCCCATAAGAAGAAAGACTGGTCTTTATCTGCATCATTTCCGCAGGTAATGTACCAGTATCCATCTATTTTTTGTTTGTTGACGTAGTGCCCGGTAGCCAGATGGTAAATACCTTTCTCGTCAGCTATCTGTTGCAGTAAGGGCCATTTCAGGTAGTTGTTGCAGAGTGTACAGGGTACCGGGGTACGTCCGGCCATGTATTCCTGAATAAAATAGTGTATGATTTTTTCCTGAAACATTTCCCGTGCATCGTAAATCAGATGAGGTATGCCTAGCGTACGGCATAGGTCACGTGCATCGTCCAGGTATTCTGTATTTCCATCTTTCTCATAAAAACGAAAGGTGATGCCGGTCACTTCGTAGCCTGCATCTTGCAATAGAAGGGCGGCAACCGAACTGTCGGTGCCGCCGCTCATTCCCAATAGAACTTTGTTATTTTTTTTCATCGGGACAAAGTTACTCTTTTCTCAGTTCCGGCAATTTGATTTCTGCAATTTCTGCACTCCCATTAGTTATCAGGATACGCAGGTCACTGCCTCCTGTCTTGTTGAACCGAATGGTTTCTTCCTGATTAGGAGTAACTTCTCCGCGTTGTACCGGAAGGAATTGTCCGCCTCCGCTGGAAGTCTGAATCTCGTAGTGTGTGCCGGCTTCCGCATTCTTCCAGGCTACATTGATACGGTCTACCTTGGCATTTTCTGCCAGTTCGAAGGATATGTATTCCCCTTTTTCACCTTTCCAGGTAGTGGAATAGTCTCCGTCAACCACATGGAGGATATGGCTCTTGTTTTTGCTGGCACTGATAAAGTCACGCGGGTCCGATTCTATTATTTCATTAGCGGATGCTTGTCCGTAAGCTCGAATTTCAAGTCCTTTTTTCAGTCGGATGTCTTCGGAAGAAGCCCCTATCATAATCTGGAACATACCAGGCTCTACGACCCAGTGATTGTCTTTGTTGAGTAGCTGGAAGTCACGTGGAAGTAACTGGAAACTGACCTCTTTGGTTTCACCCGGCTCCAAGTGTACGCGTTCGAAGCCGCGCAAGTTCTTTTCATACGTGGTCACACTGCTGACGACATCGCGTGTGTACAACTGTACCACTTCATCTCCGCTTCGTGTACCGGTGTTTTTAATTTTACAGGTCACGGTTACCGGCTCTTTATCGGTAATGACAGGAGAGGAGAGTTGTAAGTTGCTGTATTCAAAAGTGGTATAGCTCAGTCCGTATCCGAACGGATAGAGTGGGCCGTTGATACGCGATTGATTACCCTTCACGCCAGGTGTTTGTCCGCCGTCTACTTGTGAAGCAGGCTTGGCCGGGAAGTTAAAAGGTATCTGACCTACGGTTTTAGGGAAGGTAACAGTCAGCTTGCCTCCCGGATTGTAATCTCCGAAGAGAGCTTCGGCAATAGCTGTTCCTCCTTGCGAACCAGGGTACCAGGCCTCCAGAATGGCCGGTACAAATTTATCTGCCCAATTGATACTGAGCGGACGACCGTTAATCAGTACCAGTACCACCGGTTTTCCAGTGGCTACTATGGCCTCCAAGAGTTGCTGCTGATGGCCAGGGAGATCCAGGCTGGTACGCGATTTGTTTTCTCCACAGGTGCGGATGCCTCCTCCCAGTACTACTACAGCTACGTCACTTTCTTTGACATTATCGACAGCTTTCTGAATCTCGGTTTTTTCCTCTGCGGTAAGTGGATAAGAAATGATTTCCGATTCCGGCCAGTTGGCATCTACGAGGTCACATCCTTTGGTATAGGTTACCTTTGTACCTTCCTTAACCTGTTGTTTGATACCTTCTAGTACGGTAGTTACTTCTACTGCTACGGGACCGTAGTGGGTAAGTGCAAAGGATGTTTCATCGGCATTCGGACCACATACGGCAATACGCTTGATTTGTGATTTATCCAAAGGAAGCAGGTTATTTGCATTTTTCAACAGCACGAGTCCTTCGCGGGAAGCCTGTAAGGCAACTTGTTGATGTGCTTCGCTGTTGACTTCTTTATCAGCTAAAGCAAGGTCTGTCTGGTAAGGTGTGTCGAACAGACCTGTCAAGAATTTGACACGTAAGATATCTCTTACCCGGTTGTCAATGGTTTCCATACTGAGTTCTCCTTCTTGAATCAGCTCACGCAACGGGAGTACGTATGATTCTGGTGAACGGAACGTACAGCGTACGTTAAGTCCTGCTTCTACACTCTGGCGGACTGCCTCTTTCATGTCCTTTGCCGTTTTGTGTTTGCTGTAGAGATATTCCACCGCGTCACTGTCGGATACCACATAACCCCTAAATCCCATGGTGCCCCTTAGACGTTGTGTCAGCCAGTAGTAACTGCTTTGGATAGGAAATCCGTCATAATCATTGTAGGAACTCATCACTCCCAGGATACCAGCCTCCTGGATTACTCTTGTAAAAGGATAGGCATGTATGTTTTCTACCTCTCTCCATGACATTTGCGGGTCAACTCTTGCAAATCCTTCGCGAGCACCTTTATTATTGCTATAGGCGATGAAGTGTTTGGCCGTAGAAGCTACCTGCATGTCGGTTTGAAGTCCCTTTCCCATGGCGATGCCCAGTTCTGTCACCAGATAAGGACTTTCTCCATAAACCTCTTCGTAGCGTCCCCAGCGTTGGTCACGGCCTACGTCCAGGATGGGGGCATATACGTTGGTGTACCCCAGTAAGCGGGCCTCTCGTCCTGTGATGTAACCTACCTGGCGTATCAGTTCCCTGTTCCAGGTGTGTCCGAGTGCCAGTTGGGTTGGGAAATTGGTTGCAATATAGTTTTCTACTCCCCGGATACCTTCATTGGTAAAGTCAGCCGGTATACCCAGGCGTGTTTCTTCTACAAAAAAGCGTTGTACTTCGTTCAGTGCCCAGGCATGATTCGAAGCCGGCCATACCAGTTCATTCTGCATTGGAGGAACACCCCATCCTCGGAACGCATTCAGATGCTCATCGATAGCTCCGATACCGTCTTTCCATAACTGGTTTTAAAACTCTTTGATACCCATAAAGCGTGACCATCTGGCAGGTCTTTTCCTCTACGGTCATCTGGGAAAGCAAGTCTTCAATTCGTTCGTTTAATGGCGCTTTAGGATCCTCGTAAATATCTTTCCGGCCGTTTTTGTTGAAGTCAATCCATTCTTTATGGTACATGCTTTTCTTTTTGGGAACATACGTTTTGGAAACTTCCAATGCATGACCTGTTATACTGCAAAGCGATGTGCAAGAAAGAAGGCAATAGAATAATTGTTTTTTCATGTGATAAAGTTAGAATTAGGGTTGTTTTACTTGACCTCAAAAATAGAATTATTCAGGGAATAAGTAGTGATAAAATTGTCCATTCAAATGAACTTTCTGTCTTTATTTTAAGCTATGGGCATAAAAAAAGGAGTTCCGCTGAACTCCAACCTTTGTTAACCTTAAATCTAATACTATGAAAAACACATTGCAAAGGTAAGGGTTTCTGGGAAAATGACAAGCGAATCATATGTTTTATAACATGAATTAAGAAATATACGGCTTCCATTCAAACCTTTTATACAAATTTCCATGTAAAAGCACAATGGGTATATGGAATAGATGTAAGAAATATGTTCTTTTGCAGACAAATCATCTATGAAAATACGTATGAAAAGAAAATTAGCTGTTGTTTTATTGATTTGTATATCTTGTCACATGGGCTGGGCAGCACAAGACTTTGTCTGGAAATCGGGACAGAATATGAAGGTGGTGTGTGATACTACAGAAGCTCCGGTAGTGAAAGTTGCGCTTGATTTGTTGAAGCGTGATTGTCGGTCGGTACTTTCTGGAAATATATCTCGTTCGGAGAACACCGGAAATATTTATGTCGGTACATGGGGAGAAAGTTCCGTGCTGCAAGCGTTAGCTGAAACTCGCCAGCTGGATGTAGCTCTGCTCAATGAGCATAAAGAGGCTTTTTTATTAAATGTACTTCCTGACGGAAGACTGATTGTGGCAGGGAGTGATAAGCGTGGAACGGCCTATGGAGTGCTTGAACTTTCTCGTATGATGGGAGTTTCCCCATGGGAATGGTGGGCCGATGCGGTACCCGAAAAAAAAGAGGAATTGCGCTTGCCCGCAGGTTTCCGGAAACTGGATTATCCTCAGGTAGCTTATCGGGGAATATTTATCAATGATGAGGATTGGGGACTGACTCCCTGGAGCTGGAAACATTATGAACCGTCTGAGCGGAAAGGGCAGATAGGACCGAAAACGCATGCACGTATTTTTGAATTGTTGCTTCGCTTGCGGGCCAATACATTCTGGCCGGCCATGCATGAGTGCTCCATTCCTTTCTTTTTTACTGAAGGGAATAAGGAAATGGCCGATAAGTATGCAATTTATCTGGGTACTTCTCATTGTGAACCAATGATGCGCAATACCAACGGTGAGTGGAAAACGGCCGGAAAGGGGGAGTACGACTATGTACACAACCGGAAAAATGTCTTGTCTTTCTGGGAGGAGCGCGTAAAGCAACTTCGTCATTCGGATGATATTTACACCTTAGGTATGCGCGGTGTACACGATGGCAAGATGCAGGGAGCCAAGACACTGGAAGAACAGAAGAAGGCGCTTATGGAGATTCTGGCAGACCAGCGTCGTATGCTGGCAAAATATAAAGGAAAGGATTTGACAAAAGTGCCGCAAGTACTGATTCCGTATAAGGAGGTGCTGGATATTTATCAGGCAGGACTGCAGGTGCCTGAGGATGTGACTTTGATGTGGTGTGACGACAACTATGGATATATAACCCATTTCCCTACTGCCGAAGAGGCCGCTCGTCCCGGAGGGAATGGCATTTACTATCATGTGTCTTATTGGGGGCGTCCGCACGATTACCTGTGGCTTTCTACGGCGAGTCCTTACTTGCTTTATCAGCAGATGAAGCAGGCATACGAAAAAGGTATCCGTCAGATGTGGATTCTGAATGTAGGGGATATTAAGCCGGCAGAATATCAGACGGAGTTGTTTATGGATATGGCTTGGAATATCGGTCGGGTACAGCAGACTGGAGTTACCGGGCATCTTTCTCATTTTTTGTCCCGGGAGTTCGGGACTGTTTCAGCTTCTGCTCTGTTACCTTTGTTGCAGGAGCATTACCGGTTGGCATACATCCGTAAACCGGAGTTTATGGGGCATACAAGAACCGAAGAGAAAGATCCGAAATACAAAATCGTTGCTGACCTTCCTTGGAGTGAGGGGGAAATCCGGAAGCGATTGTCGCTTTACCAGTCTCTTGAAGACCGTGCGGAAATATGGAGCAGAAGAATGCCTGAAACAAAGCGTACTGCTTATTTTCATTTGGTACAGTATCCCGTACAGGGAGCTTCACAGATGAACAAGAAATGTCTGTATGCACAGTTGGCCCGTCACGGAAAGGCTGACTGGCAATTGAGTGAACAGGCGTTCGACAGTATTGTATCGCTGACACATAGGTACAATCAGGGGAAATGGCAAGGTTTTATGGATTATAAACCCCGTAATTTGTCCGTATATCAACGGATTCCGAAAAGTTTGGCCACTGATTCTTTGAAATCCACTCGCTCCTATCTTTTTAAATGGAATGGCCTGGAGGCTATGGAAGGTAATCCGTTGCCGTGCGAGGGATTGGGGTACGAAGGTATGGCAGCTGGTATTTCAAAAGACTCCTCAGCGGTGTTTCACTTTGACGGATGTCCGGCAGACTCGGTAGAAGTGGAACTCCGTCTTCTTCCGGCACATCCAGTGGTTGGAAATGAATTGCGCGTGCAAGTTTCTTTAGATGAGGCGCAGTCGCTTCCTGTGTCTTATCGTACTTATGGCCGTAGTGAAGAGTGGAAACAAAATGTGTTGTCGAATCAGGCTGTACTTCGTATGAAGTTTCCTTTACGGGGGAATCAAAGACATCGAATTACTATACAGGCATTGGATGAGGGTGTGGTATTGGACCAGTTGTATGTATATGAATGGAAGGATTAATTATGTAAACAGAGATAACAATATGAAACAGTTGAGATTCTTTTTTATCATTATGGCATGGGTATGTATCCATACCGCTTGGGGACAGGTGAGTACGTCGTCTGATCCGTTGTATGGAAAACGTATCGGAGTCATAGGCGACAGCTATGTGAGAAATCATCGTGAGCCGGTGGAATATACATGGCATTATAAGTTTGCGAAAAAGCATGGAATGCAATATTTCAATTACGGGCGTAATGGGAATTGTGTAGCCATGCCTCGTGCTCGTTTCGGCGAGGCGATGTATAAACGTTATAAAGAAATGACTGATTCATTGGATTATGTGGTGGTCATTGCCGGACACAATGATGCTTCTCTTCTCGATTCTATCGGTATTGATAATTATAAGGAAAAACTGGGCATATTGTGTGAGGGATTGATTGAAAAGTATCCTTCTGCCAAGCTGTTTTTCTTTACCTGCTGGACACGGAAAAATTTTTCAGGCAGTGCAGCCGAGAAAGTCGTGGATGCGACATTGGAGGTGTGCGGGCGTTACAGTATTCCTGTTTTTGATGCAGCACGTAAGGGAAATATCTTTGCGCAAAGCGATGCTTTCCGCAAGATTTACTTTCAGAATGAAGGCGTAAACGATACAGCTCATTTGAATGCGAAAGGACATGACCGTTTCTTGCCTTGTGCGGAAGCTTTTTTGCTTCAATATTGATAAAACATCTTTTCCTTTCTGTATATAAGTCATTTTGTTGTGGCATATTCTCTGTTTCACACTGTGAAATACAAAAACCACAGTGTGGGATACATATTTCACAGTGTGGGATACAAATCCCGCAGTGTGAAACAGAGAATAGATAAAGGGATTCTCGGAAATATAGAAGGGGTATTTTATTTTCATATTATGCGTCATGCAGTAAGTGTTTTTTTTTGTATGGTTGTTATATATGAAAACAGATATGACGAACATAAAAAAATATACAGCGATGAGAACGATTTTTGTATTGCTTGGGTTGCTGGCAGCATCTGTAACGGTGAATGCACAGACATTGACCTCGCCCGACGGAAACTTCAAGATGCAGTTTCATCTATCAGACGAAGGCAAACCAGTCTATTCGTTGATATACAAAGAAAAAGAAGTGATAAAAGAAAGCAAAATGGGCTTTCAGATAAGTCCTTCGATTGCTTTTGACCGTAACTTTAGTGTGGTGGAAACGAAGATAGATAGTTGCGATACGGTCTGGAAAACAGTGTGGGGGCAGAACAGTGAGATTAGAGATCATCACAAGGAGTTGTGGGTGGCGTTGAAACAAGAAAAATCCGGCAGACTCTTGAATATCCGCTTCCGGTTATTTAATGACGGACTGGGATTCCGTTATGAATTCCCCGTGCAAAGTAATCTGCGTCATTTTACTCTGAAAGAAGAACTGACAGAATTCCAGCTGGCTGGCAATCATAAAGCTTTCTGGATTCCGGCTGATTACGATACCAATGAATTTCAGATAACTACCTCCCGCCTTTCGGAAGTACCTCTTTTAATTGATGAGGCCCGTAATGAGCCTTTGGCTTGTAAATCACCGACTCCGAATCTGGCTGTACAGACTCCGCTTATGCTGAAGTCGGATAACGGACTGTATATCAATATTCATGAAGCAGCACTGGTAAATTATCCGGCCATGCATTTGAACCTGGATGCAGAGACTTACCTTATGAGTGCACACTTGACGCCCGATAAGAATGGAAATAAGGGATACATTCAGACTGGAAGTGTGACTCCGTGGCGTACGATTATTGTGAGCGACGATGCCCGTGATATTTTGGCTTCCAACCTGATTCTGAATCTGAATGAGCCGTGTAAGATAGAAGATACTTCCTGGATAAAGCCGACTAAATACGTTGGTGTGTGGTGGGAATACTTCACGGGAGGAGGCTCTACATGGGCCTATACCGATACGCAGGATGTCGTGATTGGACAGACTGATTACAAGCAACTGAAACCTAACGGACATCATGGAGCCAATACAGCTCATGTGAAAGAATACATCGACTTTGCAGCCAAACATGGATTTGACGCCGTGCTGGTGGAAGGATGGAATGAAGGATGGGAAGATAACTATGCGTATGCCAAAGAGTTTATCTATAGCTTTACTACTCCTTATCCAGATTTTGACGTGAAGGAGTTACAGGCGTATGCGGCTTCCAAAGGGGTAAAGATTATCATGCATCATGAAACTACTTCGTCTGTGGCAGATTATGAGCGTCAGATGGATGATGCGTTCCGTTTCATGAAAGACAACGGATATGATGCGGTGAAAACCGGATATGTAGGCCCGATTATTCCACGTAGTGAGCATCACGACGGACAGTGGATGGTGAACCATTACAACCGTGTAGCAGAAAAGGCGGCTCAGTATAAGATTATGGTCAATTCGCACGAAGCGGTTCGTCCGACCGGTTTATGCCGTACCTATCCCAACTGGATTGCGCAGGAGTCGGCGCGAGGGACGGAGTTTGAATCGTTCAACGGCATTCGTCCGGACCACCAGACCATACTTCCGTTTACCCGTCTGATGGGAGGTCCGATGGATTATACTCCCGGTATTTTTGAAGGAGATTTGTCGGTGTATGGCAGTAACAAGGCAAAGCTGGGTACTACACTGGTGAAACAGCTTGCTCTGTATGTCACGATGTACAGTCCGCTTCAGATGGCAGCCGATTTGTATCAGAATTATGAGAAATATCCGGATGCGTTTCGGTTTATTAAGGACGTGGCGGTTGATTGGGACCGTACTTATATATTAGAAGCTGAACCGGGAGATTACATCACAATTGCCCGTAAGGTCAAAGGGAAAAATGAATGGTATGTAGGAGGTATTACGGATGAAAACAGCCGTGAAGCTCTTATCGACTTCAGCTTCCTGCCGAAAGGAAAGAAGTATCAGGCCGTTATTTATGCAGACGGTAAGAAAGCCGATTGGCGGACAAATCCGAAAGAATATGTGATAGAGACACGGACGGTAAGTCATAAGACTAAACTCAGACAGGAACTGGCACCCAGTGGTGGGGTAGCTATTAGTATAAAGGAATTATAGGTAGAAGATTGTTTTCAGGAAAATAAAGATAGATCTTTGACATCCTTGTCGGCATAATTGCTTAAAACAGATATGAGTGGATGACTTTATATAAAAGTTGTTGAAATCGATTTTAAAATTTATCTTTGTGATAAATACCAAATCTGATCACTTATGTCTGTAAACAATTTTGAAACAATATATTATGACTTGTTTAAACAACATTATTCTGCGTTGTTGTTTTATGCAGCCCGTCTGGTAGGTGAGGATGATGCGGAAGATATTGTTCAAGATGTATTTGTTGAGTTGTGGAATAACAAAAGCAAGATTGATTTTGATAATCATATTAAAGCTTTTCTATATCGGGCTGTTTATACAAGATCTATTAATTTTCTGAAGCATAAATCGGTGGTGGATGGTTATACGTCGGAAGAAAAAGAATTTTTTGCCCAGAAGATTGCCTATTATAATTATGAAAATTCTGAGGTAATGGCACGGTTGGAGAATATGGAGTTGAAGAAGGAAATTCTGTCTGCCATAAACGACTTGCCAGACCAGAGCCGGAAAGTGTTTAAGATGAGCTATCTCTACGATATGAAGAATAAAGAAATTGCCGACATACTTGGTATTTCCCTGAGAACAGTAGAAGCCCATATGTATAAGGCTTTGAAGATACTGCGTGTAAAGCTCAGTCATTTGCTTTTATTATTAATTTGTTTTTTTAGGTGTGTATGAATAAAATTAGTGATGATATTATATGGAGGTATCTTCAGGGAACTGCGACTACTGAAGACATGAAGGCATTGAATGAGTATATCAGTGCTTCGCCTGAAAACAAAAAGTATTTGTTTTCCATAGAGGAGTTGTATCATCTGGGAAAGTGGAAATACGACGAAGAAGATAAAATAAACGCAGCCATGCAACGACTGAAATCGGTTGTACAGCCTGTTGAGATGTCTGTGGTTTCGGAAAAGAAGGAGAAAAAACAGATGAAGCACCTCTTTTTGTGGACTCGATATGCGGCGGCCGTGCTGGTTCTGGTGCTTATAGGGTGGCTGTCCTTTAAAGGGCTGACAAGCGAGGACATGATAAAAGTTTACGCGGACAGTAAGATAAGAAAGATTGAACTGGCGGATGGAACAAAAGTCTGGTTGAATAAAGGGAGTGTGTTTGAATATCCGAAAACTTTTACGAAAGACAACCGGAAAGTCAGACTGGATGGGGAAGCTTATTTTCAAGTAGCCCGTCAGACAGGCAAACATAAGTTCACGGTAGAGAGTAAGCTGATGACGGTGGTAGTGCATGGTACGATTTTTAATATGAAGAGTTATGCTAGGGATACCGTAGCCGAAACGTCGCTTATTGAAGGAGAAGTGCTTGTGGAATCTGCTAATGATGATTCAAAAATCGTTTTGCTTCCAGGTCAGAAAGCCATTGTAGAAAAGAATAACCATAAGATGGTGGTGAAAGAAACCAATTCAATTATGGATGGAATCTGGCGAAACAACATGGTGCCATTCCAGAATGCGACAATTCAGGATATTGCAAAAGTGCTGGAGGATTTATATCATGTTAAGATAGAGGTTCGTAAGGATATTGACCTGGAACATACTTATTCGGGCATGATAGAGAAAAAGCAAGAGCTTGAAGATGTAATAAAAACTTTGCAAAATAGTATACCGATAAAATATAAGATAGAGAGTGATAAGGTTTTGATTGAACCTGTGGAGTAAAATCCGATTCGGCAAACACGCTTTTATGAGGTGTTTGCCGATTTTTTTTGTTCCCTGAAAAAAATAATGAATTTGAGTAAGTGTTTTATATAAGATGGCTGTTATATATGTACTATCGGAAATTGTAGTAATAATTTAAAATAACAAGATTATGTTTAACCTTAAAAAGAATTTATTTTTAGAAGGGAAAATGCAATCCTTATGTTCGGGAAAGTATCTCAGGACATTGGTTTTTCTAGGCTTGTCGGCAGCTCCGTTTCAGTGGGTTTCGGCGCAGTTTAATCTTTCACTGTCTAATCCCAGTTTGGGAAGTGTGATTAAAGAAATTCAGGCGCAGTCGGATTATCAGTTCTTTTATGACGATAAGCTTGCTTCTGTTCAACTTGAATCTTTGAATGTAACTGATTCTTCTTTGCAGGAAGTATTGAGTAAGGCTTTGAGTGGAAAAAATATTTCTTATAAAATAGACGATAAAGTCGTTTATCTGTCTATGGATAATTCCACAGTAAAGAAGTCGCCTGCACAGAATGCTGCAAAGAAGACGATTACCGGACGTATAGTAGATGCGACAGGTGAACCATTGATTGGTGTGACTATTATGGAAAAAGGAACTACCAATGGTAGCATTACCGATTATGATGGAAATTATTCTTTGAGTGTACCTGGAAATGCAGTGCTTCAGTTCTCTTATATCGGCTATAAGAGTGTAGAGATGAAGGTAGAAGGCAAAGAAGTGATTGACTTGACCATGCATGAAGATACTGAGGTATTGGACGAGGTTGTCGTTACTGCTTTGGGTATCAAGCGTGAGAAAAAAATGCTGGGATACGCTGTGCAGGAATTGAAGAGTGATGAGTTGAACAAGACAGGTGACCCTTCTGTGACCAGTGCTTTGCAGGGTAAGGTAGCCGGTTTGTCAATGAATACTTCATCTACCGGTTTGGGAGGTTCTACCAAGATTACTATTCGTGGTAACTCTTCATTGAGCGACAATAACCAACCGTTGTGGATTGTGGATGGAGTGCCGTTCAGTGATAACAGTACTTCTGATGCTTCTTTCTATGGTGGTGTAGACCGTGGTGGTGCTTCGTTAGACATCAATCCGGATGACATTGAGAGTATTTCAGTTTTGAAAGGCCCGAATGCCGCAGCATTGTATGGTTCACGTGCTGGTAACGGTGTAATTTTGGTTACAACGAAGAAAGGTTCCAAGAAAGATGGTTTTGGTATCCGCTATACTGGTAACTTTACATGGAGTAGCGTAGCCGAAACATTAGAGCAGCAGGAACGTTATGGCCAGGGACAGATTGGTGCCAATGGTGGTGCTAGCTATACCAAAGAAACATCAGGTAGCTGGGGACCCGTATTGGATGGAAGCCCATTTGAAGCTTGGAATGGTGAGACATATGCTTATTCAAAATATGGCAATAAGTTGAAGGATTATTTTGATACTGGTTTCTCACAGAATCACAATGTGTCTATCAGCAACGGTACTGAAACATCACATTTCCGTGCTTCGTTCGGTGCATCGGATAACAAGGGTGTGTTCCCGAATGAAAAGTTGAATCGTATAAATATCGACCTGAATGCTGGTACAGAATTGAATAAATGGATGTCAATCGACGGAAAGATTTCATTGTCACGTACCAAAGCAGAGGATCGGCCTGAATATGGTACATACGGTGCTATCAACCAGTTGATGGGTATTCCTCACAATGTACGTTTGGATGATTTGAAACAGTATTCAACTGAAGATGCCGTACATGTGAACTGGTATGGACCGAGTGCTGAAATCCGTAACCCATATTATGTATTGCATCAGCGTCATAATTCTGACGAACGCTGGCGTGCATTTGGTTATTATAGCACTAAGATTAACTTTACTGACTGGTTGCATTTATCTGCTAAGTATGCCTTCGATTATTACCGTACGCGTGTTCAGAATACCAATGCAGGTGATGCGTATAATAATGAAACGGTTCCTAGTGCTATCACTGATGACAAGATGGATCGTGGCGAAGAAAACTTCTTCGAATCAAATGCTGAATTTATTTTGATGGGTGACCGTCAGTTGACTGAAAACTTCCGCCTTGGCTTTACGCTGGGTTCTAACTTCATGTATCAGAAGTTCGAGTCTTTGAGTGCCGGTGTAGGTAATATGTTGACTAAGGGTGAATGGATGTTCAATGCGGCTAACCTGTTGCGTACAGCTGCTGAAACAGGTAAGGAACGTGCCATGAATTCTGTATTTGGTTCTGTGCAGATGGCATGGAAGGAATATTTGTCATTAGACCTTACTGCTCGTAATGACTGGTCATCTACATTGCCTAAGCAGAATAATTCATTCTTCTATCCTTCTGCTAACTTGAGTTTTGTTATTTCTGATTTCATGAAGTCTATCGACAAATCTTTACCTTCATGGGTAACTTTTGCTAAGTTGCGTCTGTCTGCTGCACAGGTAGGTAAGGATACAGAACCGTATCAGTTGTACAATACTTATGCTTATAAGTTTGATAATGGCATCTTGACTCCTGATAAGAGTAATGTGAAGTTGAACGATAATTTGAAGCCGGAAATTGCTACTTCATACGAAGCTGGTTTGGATATGAAGTTCTTTGATAATCGTTTCGGGTTTGACTTTACTTATTATTACAGCAAGACTAAGAACCAGATTATGAAGGTGCCTGCTGCAGCTCCTTGGAGTGGTGGACAGTGGGTTAATGCCGGTTTGATTTCGAACCAGGGTGTTGAATTGATGTTGTATTCTACCATTGTAGATACTAAGGACTTCACATTTGATTTGAATGTGAACATGGCGCACAATGTTTCTACTGTTAAAGAACTGGCTCCTGAATCTAATGTGAACTATATGTTCTTTAACGGTGATGGCAACTTCCCTGTTAAGGTTGGTGCTCGTGCAGGTGAAAAACTGGGTGAGATTTATGCAACTACCTTGTACAAACGCAATGATAACGGTGATATTATAATCGGTGCCGACGGCATGCCGATGACTGTGACTGATGAAGCTGAATATGTAGCTAACCCGATTGGTAACATTCAGCCTGACCTGACCATGTCTGTATCACCTACTTTCACTTATAAAGGTGTAACTCTTTCTGCTATGTTTGATATGAAATTCGGTGGTGATATCTTCTCTTACTCAGAAATGATGTCTACCGGTAGAGGTTTGGCTAAGCGTACGGAAAATCGTGGAGAAGCTGATAATTATATGATGGTATTCCCTGGTGTGACTGAAAATGGTCAGCCTAATACCACGAAGATTACAGCTAGCCAGTACTATGGTGCGTTGTTGGCTGAAGACTTCCTGTATGATGCTTCATTTATTAAGTTGAAAGAATTGTCATTGGGTTATTCGTTCCCGTCAAAGATGCTGAAAAAGACCCCGTTGACTTCACTGAACGTTTCATTTGTAGCACGTAACTTGTGTTATCTGTTGAAGCATACACCGGGTACAAGTCCTGAAGGTGGTTACGATACAACTATGTTCTCACAGGCTATTGATTATGCGGCTCTGCCTTATACTCGTACCTTTGGTTTGTCTGTTAGTTTAGGTTTTTAATCTTAAAAAATAGTATAGAGTTATGAAATTCAATATATATAAATCTGTCGCCTTGTGTTCGTTGTTAGCACTTACAGGCTGTCATGACTTTGAAGAAATGAATACCAATCCGTATGCTCCGGTTTATGATCCTACAGTGATAGGAGGTACGGCTGACGGCATTGATATCGACTATACTTTGTCGGAAAATGCGTTAAAGAGTTTACAAGCTACAGAAAGTGCGGTAGGTGCAACTTTCTTTAACTTCATGTATGAAGGGTTATACAATGATTATCAGACTGCTACTAACCTGACACATGATGTGTATGCAGCTTATAGTGGATCAAACGGTTTTTTGAATAATGCTCCGGCTTATGCGTATAACGATGCTTGGTCAGCATCTCGTTGGCGTCATTTCTATGATGACCGTACCATCTCAGAATATAGCCAGTTGATTAAGACTTTTTGGTTCTGTAATAGAGAATATTATCACAATGTATTCCACATTACACGTATCTACTATGCTTTCTTGATGTCTGCTCAGACTGATACTTATGGAGATATTCCAATTAAGTATTATGTAAAAGGTATGATTCCTCCTGAAGAAAATGTGGAATACAGTTCACAAGAGGAAGTATATGGTTTAATATTCCAGATACTTGATCAGGCTATCACAGGTTTGCATAATCCTCCAGCTGGTGCTCAGTATAAGTTCAGTGATACGGATGACCGTGTGTACAAAGGTGATGTAAATAAATGGCTTCGTTTTGCGAATACACTACGTCTGCGTCTTGCCTTGCGTGTGTCAAATGTAAATCCAGCGTTGGCTAAGGAACAGGGTGAGAAGGCATTGACAGATCCTGCTGGCTTGATGCAGGGACAGGAAGACAATATGAAACTGATTCCTAAACGTCAGTTTGTAACCGGCGGTAATGAGAATATTTTTGCCTTGATGTACGGTTGGGGTGCCAGTGTAGTTTTGCCTAAGGAAATGGAGTGGGCATACAAGAACCAGGCGTTAAAGGATGGCATTGACTCATCGGCTGATGGTTTTGTGGCTAAGGTGTCACAAGGTGCTGAAGAAGGTACAGTAGTGGGCCTGGATAACCAGAAGTTTAATGAAAAAGAAGCAAATTGTTATCTTGACCCCCGTTGTGAAGTGTTATGGTTCCGTCCTACATCTTTGGATGATTTGAATGCGAAAGATGGTATTCATGAATCAGATAAAGAATTCGGTGGTTACCGTAATGGAGTAACAGAGGTTGGTTCTAAATATACTACAGTTTATTCTCCGATGCGTGTAGATCAGCGTACAGATGTTATGAACCGTAAGGTATGGTGGAACTTAGCTCGTGAAATTGTATGGATGGGCTATTCTGAAAGCCTCTTCCTGAAGGCTGAAGCTGCTTTGCGTGGCTGGGCTGGACTGCCTAAAACTGACGCCAAGAAATATTATGAAGAGGGTATTCGTGCTTCAATGAACTATTATGAAATTGATGCAGATGCCGAAGGTCAGCAGAAGATTGATAATTACATTAATCACTTGGCTGGTATGAAAGCTTTCACTAGCGGTTCTGACGAAGAACAGCTTGAACAGATTATTACACAGAAGTGGTTAGCTGTATATCCTAATGGTAATGAAGGTTGGGCAGAGGTACGTCGTACTGATTATCCTCGCTATTTGCTGTTGCCGCGTTATGGTAATAACTCTAACGGTGAAGTAGAAAATACGAAACTGATTAAGCGTATTAGTTATCCAAATAGTGAGTCACGTAATCCGTTGAAGCCAGATTATACTCAAGGTACAAGAGTTTGGTGGGATGTAGCTGACACGATGGATGACAGCGGCAAATGGCATACGCCGAACAACTTCAGATAATTACCTTTAATAAATGAATAAAGAAAGCCGTTTTAGCCTGTTGGTATTGGTTTGATATACATTAATATGGCTAAAACGGCTTTTTTAATCATTATTTTTCTTAACTTTAGTCACTGCGGGGTTGCAGTATCTTTTAGCTATTATAATAACATGAAAAATTCACTTTGGGCTTTTATTGGTTTGGCTGGTCTAACATGGGCTTGTTCTACTCCTGTTACTCCTGTGGAAGAAGATTTGACACAGTATGTGAATCCTTTCATTGGAACGGACTTTACCGGAAATACTTATCCGGGTGCACAAGTACCTTTTGGCATGGTCCAATTAAGTCCGGACAACGGACTTCCGGGATGGGACAGAATCGCTGGTTATTATTATCCGGACAGTACCATTGCCGGATTTAGTCATACGCATCTTTCAGGAACAGGAGCAGGCGATTTGTACGATATTTCTTTTATGCCAGTGACCCTGCCATACGTAGAGGCAGAAGCTCCTTTAGGGGTACATTCCAAGTTTTCACATGAGAAGGAAAGTGCATCAGCGGGCTATTATCAGGTCTTTTTGGATGATTATGGAATCAATGTGGAACTGACGGCAACGGAGCGTTGTGGAATTCAACGCTATACTTTCCCGGAAGCAAAGTCGGCCATTATCCTGAACCTGAAAAAGGCAATGAACTGGGATGCTACTCAGGACAGCTATGTGGAAGTTGTAGATTCTGTGACTATCCGTGGATACCGTTTTTCGGATGGTTGGGCCAGAAAGCAGAAGGTGTTCTTCCAGACCCGTTTCTCTGTTCCTTTTGAGAATGTACAAATGGATACGACTCCTATTTTGAAGGACAATCTTCCTATGGGTACTGCATACATTGCCCGGTTTGATTTCTCGACGAAAAAGGATGAGCAGATAATTGTTTCCACTGCCATTTCGGGAGTAAGTATGGAAGGTGCCGCCAAGAATCTGCAGGCAGAAATTCCGGAAAATGACTTTGAAAAGTACCGGTTGCTGGCTAAGGAAACATGGAATAAGGAATTATCAAAGATAAAGGTAGAGTCGGAGGATAAAGATGACAAGACCATGTTCTATACTGCACTTTATCACAGTATGCTTGCCCCTACTATTTATTCGGATGTAGACGGACAATATTACGGACCAGATCAGAAGATACATCAGGCAGAGAACTGGACCAATTACAGTACATTCTCTCTTTGGGATACGTTCCGTGCATCACATCCGCTGTTTACTTATACGCAGCCAGAACGGACTAATGATATGATTAAGTCATTCTTGGCATTCTATGAGCAGAACGGCCGTTTGCCGGTATGGAATTTCTATGGAAGTGAAACGGACATGATGATTGGTTACCACGCAGTACCAGTGATTGTGGATGCGTATTTGAAGGGTATCGGTGATTTTGATGCTGAAAAGGCATTGGAAGCTTGTGTCGCTACGGCGAATATTGATGAGTACAGAGGTATTGGCTTTTATAAGCAAAAGGGATACATCCCTTACAATGTCACAGACGAATATAATTCTGAAAACTGGTCATTGTCAAGAACATTGGAATATGCGTTCGATGATTTCTGTATCGCTGAAATGGCTGCCAAGATGGGACGGAAGGACATTGCGGATACTTTCTATGCCCGTTCGCAGAATTACCGTAATGTGTATAATCCGGCTACCTCTTTTATGCAGCCTAAAGATGATAAAGGTAATTTTATCAAGGACTTCCATGCTGAGGAATATACGCCACATATTTGTGAAAGCAATGCATGGCATTATTTCTGGTCTGTACAGCATGATGTGGATGGTCTTATGAGCCTGGTGGGAGGAAAGGAGCGTTTTAGAGAGAAGCTTGACAGCATGTTTACATATCACCCGACGGATGACCACGAGTTGCCTATTTTCAGTACGGGTATGATTGGACAGTATGCACACGGAAATGAGCCGAGCCATCATGTAGCCTATCTGTATAATAAGGTAAATCAGCCTTGGAAAACGCAGCAATATGTGTCGCAGATTATGGATGAACTGTATCTGAATACCCCGGCTGGTTTGTGTGGAAATGAGGATTGCGGACAGATGTCGGCATGGTATGTGTTCAGTGCCATGGGCTTTTATCCTGTAAATCCTGTTTCAGGTGAATATGAAATTGGAAAACCGAAATTTGAAAAGGTTGAATTGCAGCTGGCAAATGGTAAAGTATTTACTGTGGTTGCAAAGAATCTTGATAAGGAAAATAGGTACATACGTGCTGTGAAATTGAACGGTAAGGACTATCATCAGAGTTTTATTACGCATGAGCAGATTCTGTCGGGTGCAACATTGGAACTGGAGATGTGTAATGAGTCTGGACATATATGGTATTAATTGAAAATCTTAAACTAGGAATTTATGATGAAGAAATTAGCATTGTTAATTATGATAATGTGCTTTGCCCTTCACGGTAAGGCCACCAATTATGCAGATTATGTAAATCCGCTGATTGGTACTCAGTCTACTTATGAGTTTTCTTCCGGAAATACGTATCCGGCTATTGCACGTCCGTGGGGTATGAACTTCTGGACACCTCAGACCGGGAAGATGGGAGACGGATGGCAGTATATGTATACTGCGACTAAAATTAGAGGATTTAAGCAGACCCATCAGCCCAGCCCGTGGATTAATGACTACGGTCAGTTTTCTATTATGCCGGTGGTAGGAGAGCCGGTGTTTGATGAAAATAAACGTGCCAGCTGGTTCTCACATAAAGGTGAAGAAGCAAAGGCATATTATTATAAGGTGTATCTGGCAGAACATGATGTAGTGACAGAACTGGTTCCGACTGAACGGGCTGCCCTTTTCCGCTTTACTTTCCCTGAAAATGAGCATTCTTACGTAGTGATTGATGCGTTTGACAAGGGTTCTTATGTGAAGATTGATGCGGCAAATAACCGTATTATCGGTTATTCTACCAAAAACAGCGGTGGTGTGCCTGATAACTTCAAGAACTATTTTGTAATTGAATTTGACAAGCCTTTTACATATAAGGCTACGGTGACCGACAGCTGTATCTCTGTGGGTAAAGCTGAACAGGAGGCAAATCATGCAGGAGCTATTATCGGTTTCGCTACTCGAAAAGGTGAAAAGGTACACGCCAGAGTGGCTTCTTCTTTCATCAGTCAGGCACAGGCTTTAGAAAATCTGAAGGAGTTGGGCAATGACAGTTTTGATGTGTTGGTAGAAAAAGGTAAGACAGCCTGGAATGAAGCGTTGGGCAGAATAGAGGTTGAAGGCGGTAACCTTGACCAGTATCGTATGTTCTATTCTTGCTTGTACCGTTCGCTGTTGTTCCCTCGTAAGTTCTATGAGATAGATGCCAACGGACAGGTAGTGCATTACAGTCCTTATAACGGACAGGTACTTCCGGGATATATGTACACGGATACGGGTTTTTGGGATACATTCAGATGTCTTTTCCCCTTGTTGAATTTAGCTTATCCGTCAGTTAATAAAGAGATACAGGAAGGTCTTGTCAACACTTACAAAGAAAGTGGATTCTTCCCTGAATGGGCCAGCCCCGGACATCGCGGATGTATGGTGGGCAACAATTCTGCTTCCGTGTTAGTTGATGCTTATATGAAAGGGGTGAAAGTGGACGACCTGAAGACATTGTATGAAGGATTGCTTCATGGAACAAAGAACGTGCATCCGGAAGTATCTTCTACGGGACGTCTGGGATATGAATATTATAATAAATTAGGTTACGTGCCTTGTGATGTGAAGATACACGAGAATGCAGCCCGTACACTGGAATATGCGTATGATGACTGGTGCATCTATAAACTTGCTAAAGAGCTGAAGCGCCCGAAAAAGGAAATCAAGCTTTTTGCAGAACGTGCCATGAACTATAAGAATCTGTTTGATTCGGAAACCAAACTGATGAGAGGCAAGAAGGAGAACGGTGAATTTATGAAGCCTTTCTCTCCGTTGAAATGGGGGGATGCATTCACTGAAGGAAACAGCTGGCATTATACCTGGTCGGTATTCCATGACCCTCAGGGACTGATTGACTTGATGGGAGGAGACAAGGCTTTTGTGTCTATGCTTGATTCTGTCTTCTCTGTACCGCCTGTATTTGATGACAGCTATTATGGTTTTGTAATTCATGAGATTCGTGAGATGACTGTGATGAACATGGGTAACTATGCACATGGAAACCAGCCTATCCAGCACATGATTTATCTGTACAATTATGCCAAACAGCCGTGGAAAGCACAGTACTGGTTGCGCCAGGTGATGAACAAGATGTACACACCGACTCCGGATGGATATTGTGGTGACGAGGACAATGGACAGACTTCTGCATGGTATGTATTTACAGCATTGGGATTTTATCCGGTATGTCCGGGAAGCAATGAATATGTGGTAGGTGCTCCTTTGTTTAAGAAAGCGACTATTCATCTGGAAAATGGAAAGGACGTAACGATTGAAGCTCCGTTGAACAGTGAGGAGAATTTGTACATCAAAGAGATGAAATTGAATGGAAAATCTTATACTCATAACTATTTTTCACATGAAGATTTGATGAATGGAGCGAAAATACAAATAGAAATGAGTAACTTGCCGAACGAAAACAGAGGTATAGCTGCAGAAGATGCTCCTTACTCGTTTTCAGTGGATGAGAAATAAGAACCTTCATATATTAAATTTAAAACCATGAATAAGAAATCATTATTGTTTGTTCCGGTTTTGTCCTTGTGTCTGGCTTCTTGTGGAAGTAGCCAGAAAGGGCAGGAGATGGAAGATTTGACGCAGTTTGTAGACCCTCGTATTGGTACTGGCGGACATGGACATGTGTTTTATGGTGCCAATGTGCCTTACGGATTTATTCAGCTGGGTCCGACAAGCATTCCTCAGTCATGGGACTGGGTATCGGGGTATCATGTATCAGACTCTACGGTGATAGGATTTCCACATACACATTTGAGTGGAACCGGTATAGGCGACTTGCATGACATCAATGTAATGCCGGTAGTAGGAGAAGTGACTTATTCAAGAGGGGATGCTTCATCGTATGAAACGGGATTATGGTCTTACTCAGACCGCTCGAAAGAAGTTGTGACTCCGGGTTACTATCGTACTCACCTGTCAAGATACAATGTGGATGTAGAATTGACAGCTACTAAGCGTGTCGGTTTTCATAAATATACCTTCCTGGGAAATGAAAGTCCGGCCATTGTATTTGATATGGTAAACGGTGGCTGCTGGGATAAAACCACAGAAGCCGTGATACGGGTGGTAAACGACAGCACCGTGAGCGGTTATCGCTATTCAAAGGGATGGGCTGACGACCAGCGTGTATTTTTCCGTGCAGAATTCTCACGTAAGTTTGATAACGTAGAATTTATTGTCAACGACTCTGTGAAGGAAGGTAACATGGCAAAAGGTGCACAACTGTTTGCCAGAGTCAACTTTGCTGCGGGAAACCAAGAACCGGTGTATATGAAGGTGGCATTGTCTCCTACTTCAGAAGAAGGTGCACAACTGAATATGCAGACAGAGCTGAGTGGTTGGGACTTTGAGAAGACGATTGCAGATGCTAAGGCTGCTTGGAATAAGGAATTGAATAAGGTAAAAGTGTATACCACAGATGAGGCTTCAAAGAAGATTTTCTATACAAGTCTGTATCACACCTTGTTTGCTCCGTCTGAATTTTGTGATGTGAACGGTGATTATTATGGAGTCGATAAACAGATGCACAAAGGAGAAGGTTTTGTAAATTACACTACATTCTCACTGTGGGATACCTATCGTGCTGCACAGCCGTTGATGACAATTCTGCATCCTGAAAAGATGAGTGACATTATCAATACCATGCTTCACATCCATCAGCAGCAAGGAAAGCTTCCGGTATGGCATCTGATGGGGTGTGAAACCAACTGTATGGTAGGTAATCCGGGTGTACCGGTGGTGGCAGATGCCATTTTGAAGGACATCAAAGGATTTGATACAGAATTGGCCTTCAAGGCACTGAAAGAGTCTTCTATGTTGCCTGAACGTGGAATGGAACATCGCATTGAATACGGATTCATTCCGGCAGACAAGATGACGGAAGCTATTGCGTACGATATGGAATATGCTATTGCAGACTGGGCCGTGGCACAGGCCGCTCAGAAACTTGGCAAGCAGGAAGATTATGAATATTTCCTGAAACGTAGCAAATCATACAAGAATTATTTTGATGCTTCTACGGGCTTCATGAGAGGAAAGATGCTCGACGGTTCCTGGCGTACTCCGTTTAGTCCTTATGCATCTTCTCACAGAGAAGACGACTATTGTGAAGGAAATGCATGGCAGTACACATGGCTGGTACCTCACGATGTAGAAGGATTGGTGGAATGTTTCGGCAGTAAAGAAGCGTTTGTGAACAAACTGGATTCTTTATTCCTGGCAAACGGTGATATGGGAGAAGCTTCTTCTCCGGATATTAGCGGATTGATTGGGCAGTATGCGCATGGTAATGAACCGAGTCATCATACAGTTTACCTGTACACACTTGTAGGGCAGCCTTGGAAGACAGCCGATAGAATCAAGGAGATTCTGCATACAATGTATACAGACCAGCCGGATGGTTTGTCAGGTAATGAGGATGTAGGACAGATGTCGGCTTGGTATATCCTTTCTTCTTTCGGATTCTATCAGGTAGAACCTGCCGGTGGCAAGTTTGTATTTGGTTATCCGAACTTTGATAAGGTAGAGATAACCGTTCCTGCTGGCAAATTCGTTATAGAACGTGAAAACAAAGGCCAACAGAACAATTACATACAAGGTATTGTCCTTAATGGAACTGAATATAAGAAACCCTGGATTGAATACGCCGATATTATGAAAGGCGGCGAATTGAAGTTCCTGATGGGAGATGAGCCGGTAGTATGGTATTAAAATAAAATGTAAGTCTGACTATATATTGGGAACCCGTCATCGAGCCTGTGGCTTGGTGGCGGGCTTTCTTTTTTAAGAAAATAAAATTCATAAAGGAGTTAGGAAGAAATATGAAAATTTCTTCCTAACTTGCGCACCGGAAATAATTAACCTTAAAAAGGACAGATGGAAAAGACTCTTACTAAAGCAATCAAAACTATTTGCTGTTCATTGACGGGAGTGCTGACGATTAGTGGGACTCCTCAGCAGTTGTATGCAGAAAATGTATCCTTGCCTTATTGGAAGGATATTCAGACTGTATCAGTAAACCGGGAGGCACCGAGGTCGGCTTTTATGACTTATGCCGACAAGACTCAGGCCCTGACTGGAAAATACGAAAACAGCCCTTATTATGAGTTGTTGAATGGTACGTGGAAATTTTATTATACAGATTCGTACCTGAATCTTCCTGCAGACATTACCTCTCCGGAAGTGAGTACAGAGGGGTGGCACGATATTAAGGTGCCGGGAAACTGGGAAGTGCAAGGATTCGGTACGGCTATTTATACGAATCACGGATATGAATTTCAGCCTCGTAACCCTCAGCCTCCCTTGTTGCCGGAGAAGAATCCAGTGGGAGTGTACCGGCGTGATATTACCGTGCCTTCAGAATGGAAAGGCCGTGATATTTACCTCCATATTGCCGGAGCAAAATCAGGATGCTATGTGTATTTGAACGGAAAAGAAGTGGGTTATAATGAAGACTCCAAGAATCCGGCTGAATATCTGATAAATGATTATTTGAAGGAAGGCAATAATGTGCTGACTTTAAAAATCTTCCGTTGGAGCACGGGTTCTTATCTGGAATGTCAGGATTTCTGGCGTATCAGCGGTATAGAACGTGACGTATTCCTTTATTCGCAGCCGAAAGCTTCAGTACAGGATTTCCGGATTGTGTCTACTTTGGATGATTCGTACCGTAACGGTATTTTCCGTTTGGATATGGAGCTGAAGAATCATCGTACCAATACGGCTGGGTTGAGTATTAGATATGAATTACTCGATAATAACGGAAAGGTAGTAGCCAATGGTGAAGAAACCGTAGACGTACTTGCTGGTAAAGAAGGTACCGTATCGTTCAGCAAGGAACTGCCTGAAGTAAAAACCTGGACTTCGGAAGCACCTAACTTGTATAAACTATTGATGACTGTAAAGGAAAAAGGAAAAGTGACCGAAGTGATTCCTTACCATGTAGGATTCCGGCGCATTGAAATCAAAGAAATTGATCAGAAAGGTACTAATGGAAAGAATTACCATGTGTTGTTTATCAATGGGCAGCCTTTAAAACTGAAGGGTGTAAATATTCACGAACATAATCCGTTAACAGGGCATTATGTAGATGAGGCCCTGATGCGTAAGGACTTGGAGCTGATGAAACGGAACAATATCAATACGGTACGTTTGTGTCATTATCCGCAAGACCGCCGTTTCTATGAACTCTGTGATGAATATGGTATTTACGTGTACGATGAGGCGAACATTGAAAGTCATGGAATGTATTATGATTTGCGTAAGGGTGGAACCTTGGGAAATAATCCGGAATGGTTGAAGCCGCATCTTTACCGTGTGGAGAATATGTTTGAACGGAATAAGAACTATCCTTCGGTTACATTCTGGTCGTTAGGTAATGAGGCTGGAAACGGTTACAACTTTTATGAGGCTTATTTGTGGGTAAAACAGGCCGACAAGGGACTGATGGACCGTCCGGTAAATTATGAACGTGCTCAGTGGGAATGGAACTCTGACATGTACGTGCCGCAATATCCCAGCGCATCCTGGCTGGAATCAATAGGTCGGTTGGGAAGTGACCGTCCGGTAGTGCCTTCAGAATATGCACATGCCATGGGCAACTCTACCGGAGGCTTGTGGGACCAGTGGAAGGCTATCTATCAGTATCCTAATTTGCAGGGAGGATATATCTGGGACTGGGTAGACCAGGGTATTTTAGTGAAGGATGAAAATGGAAGAGAATATTGGGCATACGGAGGTGATTTCGGAACCAACATGCCGAGTGACGGTAACTTCTGCTGTAATGGTATCGTGAACCCGGACCGCAATCCTCATCCGGCCATGAGCGAAGTGAAATATGCGCACCAGAATGTAGCTTTTGAAGCTACAGACCTGGCAAACGGTAAGTTTAATGTACTGAACCGTTTTTATTTCACGAACCTGAAGAAATATATGATTTCGTATGAAGTGAAGGAAAATGATAAGGTGGTACGTCGTGGAAAAGTTTCACTGGATATAGCTCCTCAGGAAAAGAAAGAGTTGGCGGTGAATGTTAGTGGATTGAAAGCTAAAGTGGGTACGGAATATTTTGTGAACTTTTCAGTAACTACGTTAGAATCTGAACCGCTTGTACCGAAAGGATATGAGATAGCGCACGAACAGTTCCGCTTGCCGATAGCCCCTGCTTCACGTTCATTCTCGGTACAGGGTCCTGCTTTGCAGTGCAGTGAAAATGGCAACTTGTTGAGTGTGCAGTCTTCGCGTGTAGCTTTTGTATTTGACAAGTCGACTGGTCTGGTAACTTCTTACAAAGTGAAGGGAACAGAATATTTCCATGAGGGATTTGGTATACAGCCTAACTTCTGGCGTGCCCCGAATGACAATGACTATGGAAGCCAGATGCCTAAACGTCTGCAAATCTGGAAGCAGTCCAGCAAGAATTTTAATGTGGTAGATGCTTCATTGGCTATGGATGGAAAAGATGCGGTATTGAAGGTCAGCTATCTGTTGGCTGCAGGTAATTTGTATATTGCTACCTATCGCATTCATCCTTCAGGAGTAGTGAAAGCAAATTATACATTTACCTCTACGGAAATGGAAGCTGCGAAGACAGAAGCTTCGGAAGCTACATTGATGGCCACGTTCACTCCTGGAAACGAAGCAATCCGCAAGGAAAGTTCCAAACTGGTAGTACCGCGTATTGGTGTCCGTTTCCGTTTGCCTGCCGAAATGGAACAGGTAACTTATTTTGGTCGCGGACCGGAAGAGAATTATTGCGACCGGAATAATGGTACATTGGTAGGTGAATATCAGGCGACAGCAGAACAAATGTATTTCCCTTATGTACGTCCACAAGAAAACGGACATCATACCGATACACGTTGGTTGATGCTGAAAAAGAAAAACGGCAAAGGACTGGCTGTGTATGCGGATGGTACATTGGAATTTAATTCACTCCGTAATTCGATAGAAGATTTTGATGGAGAAGAAGCTACCCATCGTGACTATCAGTGGGGTAATCGTGATGCAGAAGAATTGAAACATGATGTAAGTACCGCTAAGAATATCAAGCCTCGTCATACACATATCAATGATATTACTCCTCGTGATTTCGTGGAAGTGTGCTTGGATATGCGACAGATGGGTGTAGGAGGATTTGATAGCTGGGGTGCCGTGCCAGATCCTCAATATCTGATTCCTGCCAATAAGGAGTATCAATGGGGATTCACGATTGTACCGATGTAAATAATAAAGCGTTAAATGAAAATTCCGGGCTTGAAAAGACTTGTTTTCAGGCCCGGAATTTTTTTGTTCAGATAGGGACATAAAAAAAGGAGTTCCGCTGAACTCCAACCTTTTGTTAACCTTAAATCTAATACTATGAAAAACACGATGCAAAGGTACGGACTTTCTGGAGTTATGCAAGTTTTGTGTGTGTTTACATGTGTTTTATAACATAATTTGAAATTTTGGCCGTATTTGAAAGACTTATTAATAAAATTACAGTGGCAATAAGAATCGTTCTCTAAAGTACATTCATCTAAAAGTCATGTGTTTTACATGGTTCTGTAATATGTTTTTTTGTTCTTTGTTACAGAATTAATCAGAACTTTGTATGGAATTAAGTGTTAGGGAGCGCCAGAAGGCATTGACGGTTACACTGGCTATGCTATGTATAGCATGTGCTTGTTTGTTTTATCTGGGATATAGATTGTGCATGTATTATTAGTAGAGTAAAAAAAGGTGCGTCTGGATAATTCCGGGCGCACCTTTTTAGCAATAAAAGCCGATGAATTATTTGCTTTCTTTTTTAAACTTGTAGACAGCAAATGTCATGGCACCTATTTGGGTATTGAGCGTATTTCCTTCAATTGAGATGTTGCTTTCTTTAGGAGTAATAAGATTCGGGTTGTCGAGTGTATTTTCGGCATCCGGAATTTCTGTATGCAGTGTGATGCATTTTCCATCTCCTAAAGTTACCGACTTCTTCAGTCCTTTAAATTCCAGACTGATGGGTTGTGCTTTTTCAGACACGTTCGCTACTTTTACAATGTAGGTCTGTGTGTTTTCGTCCCATACGGCACTGGCGAAAAGTCCATTCTGACCTTCCTGACCACTTACCGGTTTTTTATCCATAGTCAGAGGGACTACATTTGTTCCTGCATTGTGACCATAGAGCGACTGAACATACCAGCTACAGGTGCGTACAGAACGGAGGTTGTCAAACCATATTAAGTCTGGACGCCACTGCCAGCCTTCTACGTGAGCCAGCAACGGAGCATAAGTAGCCATGTGTACTACATCTGCGTTTCTTTCTACTCCAGTCAGGAACGCTGCTTCAAGCAAAGAAGCGTGGAAGTGATTCCATTTCTTTCCTTTTCCGTGGCAGGCATATTCTCCGGCAAATACTTTCGGACCTTTACGGTCGTAATTGTCGTAACGGTTTCCTGATTTCAGGAACCAGTCTTCCGGACGATAGAAGTGTTCGTCTACCAGGTCTACTTTCAGCTTTTTCATTTCCGGCCACAAGTAATCAAAATCTTTTCCTTCAGAGTTCGGACCAGATGAACCGATAATCTTGATTTCAGGATGTGCTTTACGGAGTACTTCCACAAACAGTTTCAAACGTTCTGGATATTCAGGTCCCCATTGTTCGTTTCCGATTCCAATGAATTTCATGTTGAAAGGAGCCGGATGTCCCATATCGGCACGGAGTTTTCCCCATTTGGTATCAGTACCTCCATTGGCAAATTCAATCAGGTCGAGTGCATCCTGGATGTAGCTGTCGAGGTCGCATAGCTGAACATGTGCTTTCGGGTCATCGTTCTGATACTGGCAAGCAAGTCCGCAGTTCAGGATTGGCAGTGGCTCTGCTCCCATATCCTCTGAGAGAAGGAATAGTTCATAGAATCCCATTCCATACGTCTGGAAATAGTCAGGGTAGAAACGGTGTGGGAAGGTATAATGCCATCTGTTGCTGTTCAGCGGACGGTTTTCTACCGGTCCTACTGAATTTTTCCAGTTGTAACGGTCGCTTATTTCTGTACCTTCCACGATACATCCTCCAGGGAAGCGGAATATGCCCGGTTTAGTATCGGCTAATGCTTGTACAAGGTCTTTTCTTAATCCGTTTTCACGTCCCTTCCATGTATCGACTGGGAATAAGGATACATGTTCTAAGTCTACAGTTCCTGCTGATTGTAAGAAGATTCTCAGGTGAGCTTTTGCTTCTGTTTTTGTAGGAGTCAGTATCAGCTCATATTTTTTCCATTCTTTGGAGTTGATATCTAAAGATTGTGCGGTGATGACCTGAGTCTCATCCATGGAATCATTGTCGATAAGTTCTACTCGTATTTTCTGGTTTTCTCCTCTTGCCCATACAGTAAAACGATATTTTTCATTGGCTTTAATTCCGATGCCGAAGAATCCTTCATTTTCAATACCTGTACGTTTGTGTGCGTGGCTGGGAGCTCCAAGTCGTACGTAATGTGGATTACGTTCAAACGGGCCATCGTTTTGCAGAGTTACGTTTCCAAAGATGTTCCATCCCATAAAACTCTGTGGAAATTCAAATGAACGGTTTTTGATTAATTCTGCATAGAGTCCCCCGTCTGCTCCATAGTTAATGTCTTCAAAGAAGTGACCGTACATGGTCGGTTGAATCTCTGCTCCAATTTTGTTGGCTTGGATAATCATTTGGTTGACATTCTGTGCTTGCAAGCTGAGTCCTGCCGTTAGTGCAAGTGCAGAAAGAAAGGTTAAGTGTTTGTTCATGGGTTTTTAGTTATATAGTTATAAAGTGATTTCGCAAATATATAGAAAAAATTGTAATATTCACACTTAATTCCTATTTTTGTTCTGATTAGTAATTATCTGGAAAAATACCTATGAAAAAACAAGTACTTTTTGGCACATTGGCATTATTGGCCTCTCAGGCATTTGCCCAGCAGGCAGCAGTTACCGGCCCTGATTCTCGTTTGAAACTCGATTTTCAGTTGCAGGACGGCAAGCCTGTCTATTCGGTGACCTACGATGGAAAGACCGTGCTGGAGAACTCTCCTCTCGGCTTTGTATCCAATATCGGTGACTTCAGCCGTCAGATGAGTTTTGTCGGCCAGCAGGCGGACAAGGTGGAAAAGACGTACACGCAGGACCGTATCAAGTGTTCTACGGTGAATTATTCTGCCAACAAGCTGACTGTAACCCTTGAAAATGCGGAGAAGAAGAAACTGGACATCGTGTTCCAGTTGAGTAATAACGACATTGCCTTCCGCTACGAGATGCCCCAGTATGGCGAAACGGCCTGTATGGTCATTGAAAAGGAAGCGACCGGTTTTGACTTTCCTTCTGCCACTACCACGTTCCTTTCTCCGCAGAGTGACCCGATGATTGGTTGGATGCGTACCAAACCGAGCTACGAAGAGGAATATGTGCCGGATGAACCGGTGGCTACCCCTTCCAAATACGGTGAAGGCTATACTTTCCCGGCTCTGTTCCATGTGGGCGACAACTGGGCGCTGGTATCGGAGACAGGTGTGCGCAGCCTGTATTGTGCTTCCCACCTGAGCGATGCGACCAAAGACGGCCTTTACAGCATTGCTTTCCCGAATCCGGGCGAGATGAACGGTCTGGGTTCTTCTACTCCGGGACTGGCCCTTCCGGGTGTTACTCCGTGGCGTACGATTACGGTGGGCAGCGGACTGAAGCCGATAGTGGAGACTACCGTCCCGTTTGATGTGGTGGAACCGCTGTATGAGCCATCACAGGAATACAAGTTCGGCCGTTCTACCTGGAGCTGGATTATGTGGCAGGACCCTAGCATCAACTACGATGACCAGATTCGTTTCATTGACCTGGCCAGTGAAATGGGTTATGAATATACGCTGATTGACGGAGGCTGGGAAAAGAACATCGGTCGCGACCGCATGGAAGAGCTGTTCAAGTACGCTCACCAGAAGAACGTGGATGTATTCGTGTGGTACAACTCCAACGGTTACTGGAACGACGCTCCGCAGGATGCCAAGCAGTGCATGAGCAACTCGGTAGCCCGCAAGAAAGAGATGAAATGGTTGCAGAAGTGCGGTGTGAAGGGACTGAAGGTGGATTTCTTTGGCAGTGACAAGCAGCAGATGATGGGCTTGTACGAAGACATCCTGACCGATGCCAACGAATACGGCCTGATGATAATCTTCCATGGCTGTACGATTCCTCGCGGTTGGGAACGCATGTATCCGAACTATGTGGGTAGTGAGGCGGTACTTGCTTCTGAGAACCTGATATTCAACCAGCACTTCGATGACATGGAGGCTTACAATGCCTGCCTGCATCCGTTTATCCGCAATACCATCGGTTGTATGGAATTTGGCGGTACACTGCTGAACAAGCGTCACAACCGTACGAATGACGGAGGTACCATCCGCAAGACGACGGACGTATTCCAGCTGGCTACGGCAGTGCTATATCAGAACCCGATTCAGAACTTTGCGCTGGCTCCGAACAACCTGACAGATGCACCGGCACTGGCTATCGATTTTATGAAGCAGGTACCTACTACGTGGGATGAAACGGTGTTCCTTGATGGTTATCCGGGCAAATACTGTGTGCTGGCCCGTCGCCATGGCGACCGCTGGTATGTAGTGGGTGTAAATGCGCAGAAAGAACCATTGAAACTAAGCCTGAACCTGCCGATGTGGGAGAAAGGCGAAACGGTTTCCTATTATCTGGACGACAAGAAACGTCAGCTGCAGCTGGAGGAACTGAAAATCAAGAATCCGGCAGAGGTGAAAGTCGTAATTCAGCCGGAGGGAGGTATTATTCTGACAAAATAATTTGAGGAGTTTTCAAAAGAGAAAAAGCGTGATTTTTTAGTGGAAATCACGCTTTTCTCTTTTTAATTTATAACTTTGCATCCTAACTCATTGAATTATGGAGAATAATCAACTTTTTATTTACAATACACTGACCCGCAAGAAGGAACTGTTCGTGCCTTTGCATGCTCCTCATGTGGGCATGTATGTGTGTGGTCCTACCGTATACGGTGACGGACATCTGGGACATGCGCGTCCTGCCATTACGTTTGATATTGTGTTCCGCTACCTGACTCATTTGGGCTACAAGGTACGTTATGTACGTAACATTACTGATGTGGGCCATCTGGAGCATGATGCAGACGATGGTGAAGACAAGATTGCCAAGAAAGCACGTCTGGAACAGCTGGAGCCGATGGAAGTGGTGCAGTATTATCTGTTGCGTTACCACAAGGCAATGGAAGCATTGAACGTGTTGCCGCCCAGCATCGAACCGCATGCATCCGGACACATCATCGAGCAGATTAAGCTGGTGGAAGAGATTCTGAAAAACGGATATGCATACGAAAGCAAGGGTTCTGTGTATTTCGATGTAGCGAAGTACAACAAAGATCATCACTATGGTGTGTTGTCAGGACGTAACCTGGATGATGTGCTGAATACGACCCGTGAACTCGACGGACAGGATGAAAAGCACAATCCGGCCGACTTTGCTTTGTGGAAATGTGCGCAGCCAGAACACATCATGCGCTGGCCGTCACCATGGAGTAACGGCTTTCCGGGCTGGCATTGCGAGTGTACCGCTATGGGACGCAAATATTTAGGTGAAACTTTTGATATTCACGGAGGAGGAATGGACCTGGTGTTCCCGCATCATGAATGTGAAATTGCACAGGCTGTGGCTTCAGAAGGTCATCAGATGGTACGTTACTGGATGCACAATAACATGATTACTATCAACGGACAGAAGATGGGTAAGTCATTGGGTAACTTTATCACCCTGGATGAGTTCTTTACAGGCTCTAACAAGTTGCTGACACAGGCTTATTCACCGATGACCATCCGTTTCTTTATCCTTCAGGCACACTATCGTAGTACAGTGGACTTCAGTAACGAAGCGCTGCAGGCTGCTGAAAAGGGCTTGGAACGTCTGTTGGAAGGTGTGAAGAATCTGGATCGCATCACTCCGGCGAAAGCTACTTCAGGCATCGAACCGAAAGGCCTGCGTGAGAAATGCTACGAGGCTATGAACGACGATTTGAATACACCGATTGTTATTTCTCATCTGTTTGATGCAACCCGTATGATTAATACGGTAATTGACAAGAAGGCTACCATCAGCGCCGAAGATCTGGAAGAACTGAAGAGTGTGTTCCATCTGTTCGTGTTCGATATTCTTGGTCTGAAAGCGGAAGCTGAAAACAATGCAGCACGTGAAGAAGCTTACGGAAAGGTGGTTGACATGCTGTTGGAACAGCGTATGCAGGCTAAGGCCAACAAAGACTGGGCTACAAGCGATAAGATTCGTGACAACCTGGCTGCTTTGGGATTTGAAGTGAAAGACACCAAGGATGGTTTCACTTGGAAATTAAACAAGTAATCGAATAGTGATTCTTATAAAAAAGGAAGGGGTACCGGTTGTTCCGGCACCCCTTTTCTTGTAGTATATCTGTGTTATTTTTTCACAGGAATTTCAATGCGTTTCCCGTCTGCCTGTACGGCGTAAAGTTTGGCATTTCCCAGTTCCACTCCTGCTGGGATATCATAGCTGAACATGTTGAAGAAGTATACCAGTTCTCCTTCTGCACTGTTTTTACGTAATTCAAATGCTACGGCATTTTCTCCATTCTCAACGGTATATTTCCGTCCGGAAACTGTATAGGATATGTTCGGACTGACGGCTTTTACCTCTCCTTCAAACTGTGTGTAATATCCGGTGTCCGAAGGTTTCGTGTCGAGTCCGGTATCTCCCGCCTTACGGTCTTCAATATACTGGAAAGCATGTTTGGGTTTCGGGAATTTTTTCATGAAAGTCTTGGCTTCCTGAATCATTTCTTCCGTTACCTTATATTTCCAGGTACCGTACTGTTCAATCGTGTCTTCTCCTGGGATAAAGAAACCCCATAAATCGAAGAAGTCAGTCAAATCTTCTCCGGCAGCTTCACTGGCTTTCATGGCAAATTTGAGTTGTGCACCTCCTGGGTCACTCTCGGTAATCCGGTCTTCACGCAGCAATTTGAATAATGTCTGCCAGAACTTAGGATTGTGTCCGCAACGATGGTAGTAATTCCACAGCTGCCAGTTCATGCGCATGTGTATTTCTGTGTCTTCTCCCTGATGGGTGGCATCTCCCATATTATACCACGCTTTTTTGCGTACGAAACGGGAATCTGCCAAATCATTCAGTTCACTTCCTCTGGAGCAATATTTCCCCAGTTTGTACAGAATGTAGTTAGAGAACAGATTGTTCGATGATTCCGTACTGCCCGGCCAGTTGATAGCAGCCTGATGGATGTGGCCTATTTCATGTGCGGGGCCCCAGGCATTGTCCTTGTTGGCCATTACATTTTCTTTCAGCAGGATATTGTTCAGGTAGGTGTATACGAAGCCGATGCAATAGTCTGTAGCCCACATGTAACTTCCTTCCGGCGAGATGGCAAAAATATGGTTGTTGACTTGTGAAGGACGTACATCTTCAATACCCATCAGCTCTTGTTCCCATCCGATAATGTCATCCCATAAGTTGATGGCCGATAGTATCTGGTTGGGCACAAACTCCTGCATCTTGGCTGTGTGGAAATAGAACATGATACGTTCGCCACGTACGCAGAAATATTTATGCGTTGCTTTTTTCAGTAATTCCGCATATTTCTCATCGGTCTTATGTTCTTTCAGGTCGAAGAATCCGGTGACTTTTCCGCTTCCCATTGGGATATGGATTTTAACGGGCTGGGCATCGGGAGAGGTCAGGTCGGTGTTGTACATCACAAACAGTTGGCCTTCTTTGCGCATGGTCAGTTTGTTGATGCCCGGAGATAAGAAATACACTTCACCGCTCACGTTGGTCTGTTTATATTCTTCTCCGCTTTCCCAGATGCTTTGTAGCGATATTTGCTGTCCGTGAGTGTCGCCTACCAGTACGATGATTTCATCTCCTTGCTGAACCGAGATGCCAGTCGGGTTGTCCAGGTTACTGTATTTCTTGGTCATTAATTTAGTAGCCCATTCTTCCGGAATACTATAAGGAGCATATTCCCGGATACGGAATTCCTTTTCGTGTGGGTCGTACGTATTATTCTGTAATGCTTTGGCCAGACGGACAAAATAATCGGGAAGCGCATTGATTTGTTCGTCGGTAACTCCTTCTTTCAGCGCACTGCAAGTAACGTCACTGAAGACGGTGAGCAAGGTATTTTCCAATGTGTTTTCCTGATTATAGCGGTAGAACTCCATTTCATCGCAGCTTACGAAGTTGCCTGCACCCGATTTCACTTCAAACTTGATACCGGTTACTTTTTGGGTAGTCTTGAAAGAAATCTTTGAAGGAGCATTCTGCATACGGAAATTGTATGTGCCATATTTTGTCCAGTTGGAATGTCCTTCATCTGTAGCAATCAGCAGGTCGAGTTCCCCAAAATTTCCATTTCCGGCACGAGTGTAATAAATCAGGTAGTCAATATCGGCACCTCCCTGGAAATAATACTCCAGTGTGACCGGGAAATTGGCCGACTGTCCCCAAACTGAATGATAAGGGTTGGCCCCATCAGCCGAGAATTTGCCATCCCAGGTATTTTCAATACCTTGTCCTGGCTGGAATTCGCTGGCTTTTCCTCCAGAAGGCTGCACTTTGATGTCTTCGCTGAGGACGATATCGGACGAGCCATATTGGGTCACGTTGAGGATATAGTTCTGTACGGGAGACAGAAGCTTGACCACCGCTGTTCTACGCTCCCCAGAGGTGTTGGCCGTAGCAGAAATTTTGAGGCTTGCTCCCTGCGAAGCATCTTCTTGGGTAGACAGGAAAAGCCAGTTGGCTTCACTTTCGGCTTTCCAGTCGTTCAGTGACAGATTGGTTTTGATAAGGATGATTTTATTTTCCGGAGTACTTCCGAATTCCTGGTTCATGTCTGCCTCCTCAATGGAAAAGATACGGTCTTTGAGATTTTCTTTCTCTTTACATCCCGAGGAAGAAAGTATCAGGAGCAACAGCATCGTGAAAGACGCGAAAAATAATTTCTTTTTCATGGTGATAAGGGTTGGGGTAGTTAAAAGAGGAAGGAGTATAGGTTGGTTCTCCTTCCTCTTTCTTTGAGTGAATGTGTAAAGAATTAATTACCGTACAGTGTGAGCTCTCCCAAGTTGAACCAAGAGCCTCCTCCACTGGTCATGGAGCCTGCGGTACTTGTCAGCACGGCGAAACGGAAATGAGAGAATGGGTTGGCTGCATGATAGATAGGAGAGGAATACTGCTGGTTTGCACCTGTAGGAAGTCCGCTTTTAATCTCTCCCAGTTCAGTCCAGTCATTACCGTCTACGCTGGTAAACAGCTTGATGTGGGTCGGGGCCGCATTTCCGTTTTCAAAGCGGGTCCAGTAGTCCAGCTTGATGGATTGGATAGGAGCAGTCAGTGTCACATCAATGTAGTTGCCGTAAGTGGCATTTGTCACTGGTGTACCCCAGTTGGAGTGGAAATGCAGGCCGGCTCCGAGTCCGTCAATCAGACCGGTAAGTCCTGTTCCGTCGCCGTCGGCAATGGAGTTGGTCTTAAACTGGTCTGCCTTCAGCACCAGCTTGTCTGGAGAGTAAGAAACTCCCAACAGGACGGTTTTCTGAGAGGCTTTGATTTCCATGCCTTCCACGTTAGGATTGGAAATGGTAAGAGGAAGGATATATTCTCCCATTTGCATGGCATCCCGGTTGAAAGTGACTTCCATGGTGGCGGTAGTGGCCGCTTCGGCAAAAGTTACCACGCCATTGTCGGGCAGGGTGTATGCGTTTGCCGGAAGTTGCTGGTAACGGTTGCCGTTCTGTGCATTGTATTTCTGGAAAGCCTCTATCGCTTCATCGTTGCAAGTGACGCTGCATTTCAATCCCCAAGCGTTTGGAGTGGGCAGGGCCAGTTCCACCGTATGGGTCTGTTTGGCTTCTCCCTTGGAAGTGAACTGGACGGCACTTACGAATCCGGCACTGGTCAGTTCGAGTGAAGGAGCCTTGATGTCAGGGGCAATGATGAGCAGGCTGTCGTGTACGGAAGCTCCGTTTCCGTGGAGCAGCAAGGGCAAGGCATATTTCTGTCCGTGATTGCTCTCCTGCAGTTTCGAGATTTCTCTTGTTTTCAGCACAACGTTTATTATTTTGTAGCGTTCCTGTGCGGAAAATTGCAGTTCCTCATTGGGAAGTGAATAATATTCTGCAGGCAGATAAGCATATTTCAGCGCGTTGTTGGTGCAATAGGCCTGGAAAGCTTCTGCGGCCATCGGGACAAGTGTTCCGTTGGCGGGTACATCCCCCTTGCTTCCGGTTTTCATGATGGAAACCGGAGTGGTTCCTTCTGCCTCGGTAGTATATAATTCTGTGTTACGGATGCCTGCATCCTTGATGTTCAATACGCAATGGTATTGCGCAGGGAACAGTTCGTCATATTTTTCGCAGCTGGATAGGGCCAATGTGCCTCCTAAGACACATGCAGCCCCAAATATATGGTGTAATTTCATATTAGATACTTATTTAATAACCTGGTGCTTGAATGAGTTGTGGATTCTTGTAAACTTCATTTTCAAAAACAGGAAGGAAATACATTCGGTTAGTCCATTTGAAGTCCTGACTGATTACTACCGGGGTGTTGAATTCTTCGAAAGAAGGATCAAGCTTGCTCATGGCGTTGAGGCCCCGGCGTACGCCTGCCGACATATATTCTGGAGCAATCATCCAGCGGCGTATGTCATAGTAGCGGTGTCCTTCTCCCCACAGCTCAACGAAACGTTCGTTCTGTACCCATTTCATAATCGGCATGTCGTCTGTCACGTCACTGGTGGTAAGTTCTCTGATACCGGCACGTTTGCGAACGATGTTCAACTGCGCTAATGCTTGGGGAACTTCATCCAGGGCGGCGTAGCATTCTGCCAGATTCAGGTACAACTCTGCCATACGGATAAGAGGTCTCGGCTTGTCCTGCTTTTCTTCTGCGCTGGCTGTCCATGCAAAGGTAGGCTCAATGAACTTCTGCGACAGATATCCGGTCACGCAGTTGTCGCGGTTAAACAAGGACGGATTGTAGCCGTGAAGTTCCGAATTGCGCATTTCCAGTTTCAAAGGTTGTCCGCCATAAATACGGCTTCCCATGTCGCCGCCGTCAAAAGCAATCCAGGCATAGAAGCGAGGCTCACGGCGGGTGTTCAGCTTGATAATGTCACTGCGGTCGGTTACCCCTGCGCTCTGGTACCATTCCGATTGCGGGTAGAACTGATTGTCTTTTTCAATAGGTACTCCGTTCTCGGTGTAGAAACGCTCCACTGTATTTAGCGTGGGCGATACACCCGAATATCCGGATTTCCAGGTTCCCTGATTGTTCTTGATGACACGATGTGGAAGAGAACCGATAATCATGGTTCCCTGATTAGCCAGTCCCCAGATGGTTTCACGGTTACCTTCTTTATAGCGTGTGGTCACCACGTATCGCATCAGCTGTACGCGTTCCATGAACTCTTTGTCCTTGTCGGCCGTTCCGCCTTCTGCGCTTTTGAAAGGAACAAACGGGAGAGGGAGTCCGGCCTGCTGGTATAGTGACTGTGCATCTTCCAGACTGAACAGTTTGTGGCCGGCTGCTTCTGCAGCAGTAATGGCTTCCTGGCAGGCAGCCTTGGCAACTTCCCATTTCTTGCGGTCATATTTTAGGCTGATGAGTTCTTTTCCATATCCCGGAGTCTCAAAATTTGTGTTCTCCCAGTCTTTGTAGGGGAAGCTTCCATTGAACAATGGAGAAGCTGCATAGACGAGCAGGCGTGCTTTCAGGGCCTTGGCCATGACAGAAGTGGCTCTTCCCCATTCGTCTCCGGTGCGGGTAGCCGGGAGCTGTCCGTCTTCGCATACTTCATCGAATTTCTGGCAAATCCAGTCTTTTACATAGTCGAAGTGCATACGTCCGTTGTATTCTGATTCAGGAGTGGCCTGATCAATGTATGTATCGGTAATGGGGCATGGACCGTAGGCAACCAGTGTAACCATGTGGTAGTAAGCCAGCAGGAAGTTCGCTTCAGCAGCCCAGGCTCTTTTCTGCTCATCAGTCACTCCTCTTGCATGAGGTAATTGCTGGAGGAAAAGCAGGCACTGTCCGATAAACCGATAGTTGCTGCCCCAGCTCCATCCGTCGGCAATGTTCGTCGGAAGGTTCAGGTCCCAGGTTATTTTCTGTGAACCGGTGTTCCACAATGGAGGAAGCACATATTCATCGGCACCGGCTTCTACCGTTTGATAGTCGAAAGGATTTCTTATACCTCCGTAGCAGGAGAACAGGAATCCGAGGGTTGATTCCGAATCTTTGGTCGCATCCGGTAAAGAAGCTTGTTCGGGCGGTACCACATCCAGGTAATTACATGAGGTGGTTCCTCCACATAAAGCCAGTGAAAGCAAGGCTATTTTTCCTATATTTTTTAAAGTCTTCATCGTAATTAGATTTTTAGAATGTTAACTGTAATCCGATATTAAACGTTCTCTGTAAAGGATAACTGTTCCATGCCAGTTCGGGATCCCATAATTTGAACGGGCTGAATACGAACAGGTTGTTCCCGCTGAAGTACACGCGGGCATGCTTGAAACGGTAGCCTATTTCCAATGTCTTGAAGCGGATGAAGTTACCGTTTCTCATCCAGTAGGTACTGGGCTGGGTGTTGTTGGCTGTCTGTGCATCAGTCAATCCCAGGCGTGGATAAGCCGCATTGGGGTTCGGGTTGGCTTCTGTCCAGTAATCATTGGCAATGAACTGCATGACGTTGTAGTCATTTTGTCCAAACGGAGTAATTCCACTGATCATGAGTGTACGCATGGCTGAACCGTTGAAGAACACGCCGAAGTTGAAACCTTTGTAGTCGATGTTCATGCCAAGTCCGTACTGAATGCGCGGCATGTTACCGTATTCTGAAATCATGACCTTATCTTCCGTATTGATGATGCCGTCACCGTTCACGTCGCGGTATTTCACGTCGCCCACCATTGCGGTACTTCCTAAGTTCTGTGTCGGGCTGTTGTCTATTTCTTCCTGGCTTTGGAAGAGTCCTTCCGCAATGTAACCGGTCTGGTGGCTCAAAGGTTTGCCGGTCACGGTCTGCCATGTATATGGATAGAGCGGCTCATCGTAGTCTACGTATTTGTTTTGGGTGTAGGTAAAGTTTCCTTGGAAATCTACAGCCAGGTCTTTGTTGAACTGCTTGCGATAGTTCATGCTCAGTTCATATCCCCAGTTGTCTACCTTTCCTTTGTTGCTCCAGGGTTTGGCGGAGTCGTATCCTAACGATTGTGGCCATGCTTCGCGGTGCAGCAGGATGTTGTAACGTTTGTCGTAGAAGAAGTCGAAGGTCAGGCTCAAGCTGCGGAACAGTTCCATGTCGAAACCGACGTCCAGTTTTTTCACACGTTCCCATCCGGCGTTTTGCACGGCATACTGAGTGACCACAGGACCGTATTTGGTGACATTCAGGTCTTCTCCAAAGGTGGCTCCCGGGCGATTCTGGCCAATGACATTTACTTGGTCGATGTACAAGAAGTGAGGTGAGCCTTGAGGACCGGTTTCGTCGCTACCTACCAGACCGTAGGAACCTCTCAGCTTCAAAGACGATATGACCTTGCTGAGGGGAGCGAAGAATTTCTCGTTGGAAACCACCCATCCCAGAGAGATGGCCGGGAAGAATTCAAAGCGGTCGCCTTTTGCCAGACGCTCGGTTCCGTTGTAACCGAAGTTGATTTCAGCCAGATAACGCTGGTCGAAGTCGTAGGTGAAGCGCCCGGAGAATCCCTGGTTGCGGTTGGGTAACACGGCATTCCGGTATTCACGTTGCATATAGAGCAGCATACCCCCTACGTTGTGTTTTCCGAAACGACGCTGATAGTCGAGGGTAAATTGCAGGAAGAATGTGTTGTCTCCGGCTTTCGTGATGTCCGACTGTGCGATATAGTCTGTTCCGCTTGTGCCTAATCTTTCCAGTGTATATTCTCCTGTGGAAGGATTGAAACTTCCGTCTTTAATTCGGTAGTAGTAGGGCTCAATGGTGCGGTTATACCAGTTGGACGACCAGTTTTTGAAGTTTACCAATGCCGTAGCGCTCAGTCCCTTGGTGATGAAATCAAGCTGCTGGCTTACCTTTAATGAGGTGTTCAAGGTGTTTTCCTGAGTTTGTTTGTAAGAAGAGAGCATGTAGGCGTACGGATTGGTGCGTAAGTTGTTACCACTCAGAATGGCATTACCGAACCGTATGTGCGTATCGCCTTCCTGAGCCGGGAACGTGACAGGGAATTTGATAGGATTGGTGGTCAGGGCCATATTGAACAAGTCGGATGTATTGTAGTTGGGACCCTGATTGTTTCGTATCTGCGCATTCATTCTCAGGTCTACGGTCGTGGTAGAGGTTAACTTATATTTGATGTTGTTCTGGAAGTTGTAACTCCAGTTGTTGATGTTGTTGTTATAGGAGTATACCTTTCGGGTGTTCAGCAATCCGGAATCGTGATTAGCCTGGATACTCATATAGTAAGTTGCTCTGGAACCACCGCCCTGCACGTTGATGTTGGCACGCTGGCTCATGGCCATGTTCTTGAAAATTACATCATTCCATTTTACGCTGGGATACATGTAAGGGTTTGTACCCAGACGGGTATTTTCTATTTGTTCCTGAGTATATTTCGGAGTGATGCCCGGAGTGCGGGTTACCTGTGCTTCGTTGTACATTGTCATCCAGGTAGCACCGTCCACGAAGTCGGGGAAGTTGGTCATGACATTGAAAGCGTTTTCTACAGTCACGTTAATCTGTGTACGTTCATTTTCACGTCCGGATTTGGTCGTAATCAACATTACACCGTTGGCACCACGGGCACCATAAATCGCGGTAGCAGAAGCATCTTTCAGAATAGAAAAGCTTTCAATGGTTTCTGCCGGAATGCTGTTCAGGTCGGCAGCTGAGATTTCTACATCGTCTAACATAATCAGCGGGGTTGCTCTTCCACCGAAGGTACCGATACCACGGATGTAGAATTCGGCGGCCTGTCCCGGCGCACCGCTGGAAGTCTTGGCGATGACACCTGCCAACTTACCGGCGAGGGCATTGGTCAAAGAAGAAGTAGGAGTGACAAGGGATGAACCTTTTACACTGGTGATAGAACCAGTGACACTGACTTTTTTCTGCGTACCGGCACCGACTACTACAACTTCGTCCAGCATTTCATTGTCCGACTGTAGTTTCACGTTGATGACGCCGAGGTCGGCCACGGAAATCTCACGGGTTTTATAACCGATGAAGCTGACCACCAGGATGTCTTTGCTGGTAGCTTCGATAGAATAATTACCATCCAGGTCGGAAATGACACCGGTGCTTTTTCCTTTCAATACGATGTTGGCTCCGATGATAGGTGTTCCGTCCGAAGCATCGGTAATGGTACCGGTGATGGTTCGTTTTCTGGGACTTTGTGCAGTAGCCTCGATGTCTTTGGTTTCATGAAAGGAAACTGCTGGAAGGGGGCTTGCATCGAGTGTGGCACTGGACACAGCCCAGGAGGAAAGAGGTAGCATACATAATGCCAGTCCAAGTTTTTTTGTAAACTTGTTCGTTTTTCCTTGTTGCATGTCAGTAAAATTAAGGTTATTAAATTTAGGTATTAAGCTCTTGTGGAAGAGGTTTCAAGGTAAAAAAACAGTAGTAAGGCTGTAATAAGGTTATTCGGTCTTTATCTCTTGTGATTTTCAGGTTATAAGGTTAAATGATTAATCTTTTGATTATATGTTTTCAGTTAGTATTGATTCTTGGTTTTCTGTTTTCTGCTTTTTGCAAAAATATAGTAATGTGGCATATGAAAGAAATATTTTTTATTAATAAATGAAAAATAAAAAAAATAATCTGGGATGGGTAAGGTGTTTTGTACTGGAAATCAGTGGTTTATAGGAGTGTGGAAAGACAGTAAAAAAACGCAAGTGCGTTTGAACTAAAACGTCGAAGCGTTTTACACAAAACGTCCTTGCGTTTAAGGTCAAACGTAAAGGTGTTTTCCTCCAAGCGCAAGGACGTTTTTTCAGCAATGATTTTATGTGTATAAACTGTATATTTATCCGAAACAGATACCCATCCGTCGGCCTTGAACCACCAGGTCGTGGTCTTCCGTAACCAGTTTCAGCTTGCTGGCCACTTCACTCAGTGGAACAGACTCAATGGTATTACCTTTCAGTGCTACCATCCGGCCAAACATTCCTTGGGCAATCAGTTCGGTGGCATGCCCTCCCATACGGGTAGCCAGGTTGCGGTCGTAGGCAGTAGGACTTCCTCCGCGTTGGATGTATCCCAATACAGTTTCACGGGTCTCAAATCCGGTTTCATATTCTATTTCCTCGGCAATGTATTGTGCAGCCTTTTTTCCTCCGGTAGTAGGAATGCCTTCTGCTACCACTACGATGGAGTAAGGTTTTCCTTTTTTCAGGCGGTTGATGATGGCGTCGCCGATACGGTGAATGTCGAAAGGAATTTCAGGAAGCAGGATAATGTCGCCTCCTCCTGCCATACCGGAGTGAAGGGCAATCCATCCCGCCTTGTGGCCCATGACTTCAATGACCATGACACGCTGGTGGGCACTGGCAGTGGAATGCAGGCGGTCAATGGCATCGGTGGCTATCGTTACGGCCGAATCGAAACCAAAAGAAACGTCGGTTCCCCACACGTCATTGTCGATGGTTTTGGGAATGCTTACCACATTTACTCCCGCTTCGGCCAGTTTCGCTGCTGTTTTCTGCGTACCGTTTCCTCCGATGCACACGATGCAGTCCAGGCCGCGTTCGCGGATGGTCTGAAGCATGATGGCAGGTTTGTTCTCTGATACGGCACCCGCTTTTCTTTTGAACGGTTTTTCGCGTGAAGTACCAAGGATGGTTCCTCCCAAATTGAGAAGTCCTGTCAGTGAGCTTTCATCCAGCGGAACAATGTCATTGTCCAGCAGTCCCCGAAAACCACTATGAATTCCATAAACCTCCATCCCGTAATGGTTGATGGCTGTCTTGCATACCCCTCGAATGGTGGCATTGATTCCCGGACAGTCGCCTCCTGAAGTCAAGATTCCTATCTTCATGTTTTGCTGTATTAATAGATTGTGTGGTAAAGGTAAGAAAAAACTGTATATTTGTCATGAAGGAGGAAAAAATAATGTTCCTCTCTGCTGAATTAGGCAGAAAAAATCTACCTTTGCAAGCATCACATATAAGGATTTGAAATTTAGAAACCAATGAATTCAACCAAGTTAATAGGAAAAATATTTGTCCCCCGACAGAAGGAAATCGACCTTTATGGGACAAAGGCCGAAGAAATTCAGGCTCGTGTATTCCGAAAACTGATACATAAAGCTTCCGCTACAGAGTGGGGTATGCGGTATGATTATAATCATATCCAGGATTATACGGATTTTCAGCGTGTTCCGATACAGACGTACGAGGATGTGAAGGGATATGTAGACCGTATGCGTCACGGTGAAAGAAATGTGCTTTGGCCAGGGAAGGTCATCTGGTATGCCAAATCATCTGGAACCACTAATGATAAAAGTAAGTTTATTCCTGTCAGTCCCGACGGATTGAAGGAGATTCATTATCGAGGAGGAATAGATGCGGTTGCATTGTATCTTCGTGAAAATCCTGAAAGCCGTTTCTTTTCGGGAAAGGGCTTGATATTGGGAGGAAGCCATAGTCCGAACTATAACGTGAAGGATAGCTTGGTGGGCGATTTGTCGGCCATCCTGATTCAGAATATCAGTCCGCTGGTGAACCTGATTCGGGTGCCGAAGAAAGAGATTGCCCTGTTGAGTGAGTTTGAAGAGAAGGTAGAACGTATTGCCAGTACCACGATTCATCAGAATGTGACCAACATCTCGGGAGTTCCTTCCTGGATGCTGGCCGTGTTGAACCGCGTACTGGAAAAAACGGGAGCCAAGTATTTGAATGAGGTATGGCCTAATCTGGAGGTCTTCTTCCATGGAGGAGTATGCTTCACACCTTATCGTGAACAGTACAAGCAGCTTATTCCTACAGACAAGATGCATTACATGGAAACGTATAATGCCAGTGAAGGCTTCTTTGGCCTGCAAAGCGATTTGCACGATCCGGCCATGTTGCTAATGATTGACTATGACGTGTTCTATGAGTTTATTCCTTTGGAGGAAATCGATAAGCCGAATCCTACGATTGTACCTTTGTGGGGCGTGGAAGTAGGACGTAACTATGCGGTAGTAATCAGTACCTCCTGCGGTTTGTGGAGATATATCATTGGGGATACGGTGAAATTCACACAGAAAGACCCATACAAGTTTATTATCTCCGGTCGTACCAAGCACTTTATCAATGCTTTCGGTGAGGAACTGATGGTAGATAATGCAGAAAAAGGACTGGAAAGAGCCTGCAAGGAAACCGGTGCACAGGTACTGGAATATACGGCAGCTCCTGTCTTTATGGATGCCAATGCCAAGTGTCGTCACCAGTGGCTGATAGAATTCAGCGTGATGCCGGATTCGCTGGAGAAGTTTGCACAGGTGCTTGATACTTCTTTACAGGAAATTAACTCAGACTATGAGGCAAAACGGCATAAGGATATTACCTTACAGCGTCTGGAAGTAATTACGGCTCGCGCCGGATTGTTCCATGACTGGCTGAAGCAGAAAGGAAAGCTGGGTGGCCAGCACAAAGTGCCGCGCCTGAGCAACAGCCGTGACTATATTGAAGAAATGTTGAAACTGAATAACTAAACTATATAGATGAAACCTATACCTAAATATATTGCTTTGTTGCTGGTCATTATCGGGTTTTATGCATGCGCGAGCACGGGTATGCCCGACGGGGGACCGTATGATGAAACGCCGCCCAAATTTGTGCGTGCTACGCCGGAACCCAATGCCACGAACAACAAGCGTAAGAAAATTTCCATTGAATTCGATGAATACATCAAGCTTGACAAGGCATCGGAGAAGGTGATTATTTCGCCTCCTCAGAATGAGGCACCCGAAGTGAAGGTAAGCGGACATCGGGTCTTGGTGGAATTTTTCGACACTCTTCGTGAAAATACCACTTATACGATAGATTTTGGTGATGCCATTGTGGACAATAACGAAGATAATCCGTTGGGCAACTTTGCATACGCTTTTTCTACAGGCGAGCATATTGATACGATGGAGGTATCGGGTACAGTCTTGGCAGCTGAAAATCTGGAACCGGTAAAGGGTATTCAGGTAGGGCTTCATAAGAATTTGGAGGATAGTGCGTTCGTAAAACTTCCGTTTGACCGTATTTCACGTACTGACAGCCGCGGACGTTTTACCATTCGTGGAGTTGCTCCGGGAAAATACCGCATTTATGCCTTGATGGACGGTAACCAGAACTATTTCTTTGATTCGAAGACGGAAGCCGTTGCTTTCCTGGATTCGCTGGTGGTGCCCGACATGCGTCCGGCTATGCGTCAGGATACCGTATGGAACGAGTTGGATACATTGGCGTATGATACGATTTACGAGGTGCATTACACACGCTTCCTGCCCGATAACCTGATTCTTCGTTCGTTTAAGGAAGAGAACCCGATGCAGTATCTGGTGAAGAGCGAGCGCGAACAGTTGAACCGTTTTTCTTTGTATTTCAGTGCCAAAGCGGATACGCTTCCTACCATCAAGGGATTGGATTTTGATGAGAAGGATGCATTTATCATCGAAAGTAATCCGCGTAACGATACCATCCGTTACTGGATTAAGGATACCGTGATGTGCGAACGTGATACGTTGACTTTCCAGATGGACTATCTGGCTACGGATACGTTGGGTCAGCTTGTGCCGAAGACTGATACCTTGCGTATGGTGAACAAGATTGACAAGAAACGCCGTATGGCTTTGGCCGAAGAAGCTCTGAAGAAGGAAGAGAAAGAGCGGAAAAAACGTGAAAAGAAGGGAGATACACTGAAAGCGCAACCGAAATTCTTTGCTATGACGGTGGATGCACCTTCCAGTTTAGACCTGAACCGGAACATTGTGCTGAAATTTGAGGAGCCGGTGGAACACATTGACACGGCGGCCATTCACATGGCTGTCAAGGTAGACTCGTTGTGGGAGGATATACCGTTTATTCTGATGGCAGACTCCGTAGCTCCACGTCAGTATCAGATTCTGGCCGACTGGCAACCCGGACAGGAGTATCAGCTCAAGATAGACTCGTTAGGTATCAAGGGTATTTACGGGCTCTATACCAACAAGGTGGAAAACCAGTTGAAGGTGAAGACCCTTGAAGATTACGGTACGCTGTATCTGAATATCGTAGGGGCAGGACCTCATGCCATAGTACAGTTGCTGAACAGCAGTGACGGAGTAGTGCGGCAACAGCCGGTAACGGACAAGAATACGTGTGACTTCTATTTCTTGCAGCCCAGCACAAAATATTATATCCGTCTGTTTAACGATGACAATAACAACGGGGTGTGGGATACTGGTAACTACGCAGAAAAACGCCAACCGGAAGAAGTGTTCTACTTTCCGAAAGTATGGGAAATGAAAGCCAACTTTGAGTTTGAAGAAACGTGGGACATACATGCTATGCCGCTTGACAAACAGAAGTTGGGCGAGATAAAGAAACAAAAGCCTGATGAGGCCAAGAAAATCAAAGACCGCAACAAGGAGCGGGCTCGTAAACTAGGAAGAACATGATAAGGAAACTGATTCTTTGCCTTTTCCTTCTGGCAGGAGGAATGGCAGCCAGCGCACAATGTGGTGCAGTGAATGATGCAATCAAGCCAGGAGAAACACTCTCTTATGAGCTGAAGTTTAACTGGAAATTCGTCTGGATTAATGCCGGATGGGCAAAGATGACGGTAAACGAGACGACTTATAACGGTCGTCCATGTTTGAAAACGGACTTACAGTCGTACACCAACAAGAAGATTGATTTCTTCTTCAAGATGCGTGACACGCTGACCTGCATCACTTCGCAGGATCTGGTTCCTCTGTATTTCCGAAAGGGAGCAGAGGAAGGAAAACGTTACACGGTAGATGAGGTGAAATTCAGCTATCAGAACGGAAAGTGTATCGTCGACCAGCAGCGCACCTTGCGCGGTAATACCGACAAGCATCATGACGAGATGCCGGTGTGTGTGTACGATATGCTGAGTATCCTCTTGCAGGCCCGTTCGTATGACCCTACAGAGTACAAGCCCGGGCAGAAGATTCTTTTCTCCATGGCTACCGGAAGGGCAGTGGAAAAACAGACTCTGATTTATCGCCGGAAGGAGAATTATAAGGCTGAAAACGGGGTAACGTATCGTTGTCTGGTATTCTCGCTCGTAGAATATGTGGGAGAAGAAAAGAAGGAAAAAGAAGTCATTACCTTCTATATTACAGACGACCGTAACCACTTGCCGGTACGTCTGGATATGTACCTGAACTTTGGTTCGGCAAAAGCCTTCCTGACCGATATTAAAGGCAATCGCCATCCGCTGACTTCCATTGTAAAGGAACGGTAAATGTAGAGCTTTCTTCCTTGAAGAGTTTTTGGGAAGGAGCAAGCAAAAAGGCATACAAAAAATCCTCAACTATTACTACGGGGTAGTTGAGGATTTACTATAAGGTAATTTAGAAGTTACTACGGGGTAATCAAGCGATTACTACGTAGTAATTTTTGTTTCTTCATTGTCTGTTTCTGTCTCTTCTGTAAGCTGGAATGCCGCTTCTTCTGCTTCGGCAATAATCCGCTCCACGTCATCGTACTTTTCAGTAACAGCAATTTCTTCTTTCACTTCCGTATCGAAAGATTCCGGGTTCTGCCCGTCTGCTTGTGCGGGAAGAGTATCCGCTTCCATAGTCAATGCTTCGGTTGCGTCAGCTGAAGTCGGATTCTCCTCTGCAGCAGCTTGTTCTCGTGCGGCTTTTTCTGCAAAGATCGCGTCAATGAACTGCGGGTCATTCTTGATTTTGTTCAAAGTTTCATGAGCAGCTTCCTGCTGTGATTCTTTCTTGGAATATCCTTTGCCTTGCCCGGCGGGAACCTGTTCTACCACGACCTGTGTTTCAAAGACCGGATTCTGTTGCTCGTCGACCGTCTGCTCTAGCAGGTTGAATTCAATGAGGAACTTGTTTTTCTGTCCCCATTCAATCAGTTTCGACTTGAAGTTGACTTCCTTCCGCGACAGCTTCTCCAGATTCAGGTAGGGTTTGATAATGCGTTCTTCCATGAAGAACTTGCAGGTGGCGTACCCGCGGTCCAGATAAATGGCTCCCACAAGTGCTTCAAAGGCATTACCGCACATGTAGCTGTTGTGTGACGATTGCCGTGTGGTGTATTTTATCAGCTTGTCCAGACCGATTTTTACGGCAATCTGATTCAATGTTTCTCGTTGTACGATTTTAGAGCGTGTATTGGTCAGGAATCCCTCTCTTTTCCCCTCAAACCGTTTGTACACAATGTCGGCCACTACTGCATCCAGTATGGCATCTCCTAAGAACTCCAGGCGTTCATTGTTCAACAGTCTGCCTTTGGCCTTTACCGAAGACGATTTGTGCAAGAGGGCCTGCTGATAGATTTCGATGTTTCGCGGATAAAATCCCAGTATCTTATAAAAACAAAGATAAGACTCCTTATCCTTTCGAAAAAGAAGTCTTATCTCATCTAGTATATTGCTAAACACAGTTTATTCAGTGTATTTTTTAATGATTACACATGCATTGTGACCACCAAATCCGAATGTGTTGCTCAATGCAGCACGTACAGTACGCTGCTGTGCCTTATTGAAAGTGAAGTTCAGGTTGTAGTCGATGTTTTCATCGTTGTCACCTTCTTCGTGGTTGATTGTCGGAGGTACAATGTCATTTTTTACAGACAGTACGCAAGCAATGGCTTCTACACCTCCGGTTGCACCCAACAGGTGTCCAGTCATAGACTTGGTAGAACTGATGTTCAGTTTGTAAGCATGTTCGCCAAACAAATCCTTGATGGCTTTTACTTCAGAAACGTCGCCTACCGGAGTAGAAGTTCCGTGTACGTTGATATAGTCGATATCTTCCGGTTTCATTCCGGCATCTTCCAGAGCGCTCTGCATAACCAGTTTCGCACCCAGGCCTTCAGGATGAGAGGCTGTTAAATGGTAAGCGTCGCCAGATGCACCTGTACCGGCCAATTCTGCGTATATCTTCGCACCACGTGCTTTAGCGTGTTCCAGTTCTTCAAGAATCAAACATCCGGCACCTTCGCCCATTACGAAACCATCGCGGCTGGCGCTGAACGGACGTGAAGCACGTGCAGGGTCGTCATTGCGTGTAGACAGTGCATGCATGGCATTGAAGCCGCCTACTCCTGCAGGGAAGATAGCTGCTTCGGCTCCACCTGTTACAATGATGTTGGCTTTTCCCAAACGAATATAGTTGAATGCATCAGCTATAGCGTTAGAAGAAGACGCACATGCAGAAGTAGTGGTGAAGTTAGGTCCGTGGAAGCCGTACATGATAGAAATCTGTCCGGATGCAATATCTGCAATCATCTTCGGAATAAAGAACGGATTGAATTTCGGTCCGAGGTCATCTTTTGTTTTCTCGTAACCAGCGACTTCTTCTTCGAAAGTGTGAATACCTCCGATTCCGACACCGAGAATTACTCCGACTTTGTTCAAATCTTCTTTTTCTACGTCGATACCGGCATCAGTTACCGCTTCTTTAGCTGCAACTACAGCATACTGAGTGTAAAGGTCCATCTTACGGGCTTCCTTACGGTCAATATGGTCAGCAGCGTTGAAGTTCTTCACTTCGCAAGCGAACTGAGTCTTAAATTTTGACGCATCAAAATGAGTAATAGGTCCTGCTCCGCTGACGCCGTTCAGGAGGTTGTTCCAGAATTCCGGAACAGTGTTACCTACTGGAGTCAACGCACCAAGACCTGTTACTACTACTCTTTTTAATTCCATAAAGGTAGAATTAAATTATTTTGCGTTAGCTTCGATGTAAGAGATAGCGTCACCTACAGTCTGGATCTTTTCTGCCTGATCGTCTGGAATAGAGATTCCGAATTCTTTTTCGAATTCCATGATCAATTCTACAGTATCCAAAGAGTCAGCACCCAGGTCGTTAGTGAAGCTAGCAGTTGCAACTACTTCTGATTCTTCTACGCCCAATTTATCTACGATAATTTTCTGTACTTTTGATGCGATTTCAGACATAATTCTAAGTTTTTTAAGTTTATAAATAATGTAATTTATTGATTTTTCGCTGCAAAGGAATAAATATTTCTGATTCTAAGCAAATATTCAGGCAAATAAATGCTTTCCCTTTGCACATTTTTATACAATCTGTGCACGTAAACTTGTTTTTTTATGCCTTATTCCCTTCGTAAATGATAGTCGCCGCGCAGTTGTTCAAACTGCTCCGGGTGTGCACGCAATTCTTCGCAGTCCTTGTGCGGGTTATACAGTTGAAGTACCCTTACATTCTCGTCCTGCGACAAGGTTTGATTCGGATTGTCGGGGAGGGTAATATGAAAATCAGCCTGTTTATGGAAGAAACGGCAAAATGCTTCCAATACCATGCGGGTAGCATTGGCTTTTCCGTCGGCTGAATAACCGGCAATGTGAGGTGTGCCGATAAATACCTTGTCGAGCAACTCCTGACTGATGTGAGGTTCGTTTTCCCATACGTCAATGACAGCACCCTTTACGAGCCCTTGATTCATTGCTGTAAGCAATGCTTCTGTATCTACGACTTCTCCACGTGAGGTATTGATGAGATAAGGGGACTGTTGTAGTTTTTGAAAGAAAGTGCTGTTGGCCAGATGGTAGCTCTTGTATTTCCCTTCCCGGATGAGGGGTGTATGAAAGGTCAGAATGTTACATTGTTCGGCCAGTGTGTCTAATGAACAGAAGCCTTCTTCTCCCTGATCTGCCCGGGGAGGGTCATTCGGCAGCACCTTCAATCCAAGGCGTTGTGCCATCTGCCGAATACGTTCTCCCACATGTCCTACACCAATAATACCCAAACAAGATTCTTGGAGGTTGAGTCCCTTTTCTTTTTGAAGGAGCAGAAGTACAGCGTGAAGATATTGTTCTACAGCCCCTGCATTGCATCCGGGACAATTGCTCCAGGTAATCCCGGCTTGCTGGCAATATACCGTATCAATGTGGTCGAAGCCGATGGTAGCTGTCCCGATGAACCGTACGTTGCTTCCTTCCAGCAATTCCCGGTTACAGATTGTCCGTGTGCGGATAATCAGGGCATCTGCGTCTTTAACGACCTCCGGTGTGAAGGCTTTCCCCGGCAGATAGACCACTTCATCCGCCAGTTGTTCGATGGCTTCGCGGATGTAAGGTATTTTGTTGTCTACGATTACTTTCATTTTTATTATATGCAGTTCTAAAGTCTTTTTTAGAATCTGCAAATGTATATACTTTTGGTGAAATGCGATACTAAAACATAAACAATGCATCGTAAATCTTATTTTATTCCTATCTTTGCCAAATAGGATTAATTATGGTACAGCAGTATGATTATCTGATTGTTGGCGCTTATGCCTATATGGATGAAACCATAGAAACGGTATTGAATTTAATGAAATAAGAATCTGTAAATGAATAAATAGCATGAAAAGTCTGCATATCATTACTCCGGTTAAGGATTCTATAGAGTTTACTTTAGAAACAGTAAAGGCTATTTTGGATTCCGAGATAAAAGTTCCTTATACTTATACGGTATATAATGATTTTAGTACGGAGGAGAATACAAAAATTTTGGAGGAAAGTTCAAAGCAATTGGGCTTTCGGTTAGTTAATCTGTCTGATTTGACAGATCATCCTTCACCTAATTATTTATTGGTGTTGCAGATGGCTCAGAAGGAAGCGATTGGGGCAGAAGCTGGTTTGTTGATTGTAGAATCGGATGTGGTGGTGAAAAAGAATACCTTGCAAGATTTGTTTGATGGAGCTTTGGCGCGCCCTGATTGTGCTATTGCAGCAGCTGTGACTACGGATGAATCTGGAGAAATAAATTACCCTTATCTGCATGCTAAGGGAAATGAGAATAAAATCTATGCGGAAAAGAAACATTGTAGTTTTTGTTGCTCTTTGTTGACATTGAGGTTCCTGAAAGAATTTGATTTTCACCAACTGGATGCTACGAAGAACTGGTATGATGTAACGATTTCTCATGAGGCTTTAAAGAAGGGTTTCCAGAATTATTTGTTTACTGTCTTGCCTGTCTGGCATCGTCCTCATGGAAGTCGCCCATGGAAACAGCTGAAATACAAGAATCCTTTGAAATATTATTGGTTGAAGTTTACAAAGGGATTGGATAAGATTTAGTTAATACGATTTATGAGTTTCTTTAATCATCAGACTTTGGTATTAAGTCCCGGATGTGAATCGTTTAGGGATTTCATGCTTTCTATTCCGGATCGTTTTGAGAAGGGAGAGGGTACCATCATACATAAAGGTAGAAATGAATTGAGAAAAATTACCTATAATGGAAAACTTGTAGTAAAATCTTTTCGTACTCCGAATATAATCAATCGTTGGGTGTATGGGGTGTTTCGTCCTTCAAAAGCCAAACGTTCTTTTGAACATGCCCAGATGTTATTGGATATTGGTGTGGGTACTCCTCGTCCCGTCGGCTATTTGAATATCCGTAAAGGATTGATGTTCGACCGAAGTTATTATGTAACGTATGCATCCGATTGTCCGTATACTTATGAGGAATTGTTCAAACATAAATTTGAGTATGAGGATGATGTGCTTCGTGCAGTAGGTCATGTAACGGCTCAGTTGCATAATCACGGCTATGCTCATAAAGACTATGGTAGAGGAAATATCTTGTTTGCTCAGACAGCAGAAGGTATAAAAATAGAAATTGTTGATTTGAACCGCATGGACATTGGACCGTTGGATATGAAAGCGGGTTGTAAGAATCTGGAGCGCCTTCCTGCCACTCCTCACATGCATAAGGTGTTGGCTGAAGCATACGCTAAAGAACGTGGTTTTGATGCCGACGAGTGTTACAAGCTGATGGTGGCTTATCGGAGTACTCAGCCTGGAAAGATTGATGGTCTTTATTAACTAGAGGGTATGAATATAATAGCTGTAGTAGTAACCTATAACCGGAGAGAGTTGTTGAAGCGTAACATTGCTTGCTTACGCTTGAATACTCCTGTTTCCTCCATAGTTGTTGTGAATAATGGCAGTACGGATGGAACTGGAGCATGGTTGGATGAACAGGAAGACTTGACCGTTATTCATCAGGAAAATGTCGGTGGGTCAGGAGGTTTTTATCGAGGCATTCAGTACGCTTATCAGGCAGGTGCAGACTGGATCTGGTGCATGGACGATGATGTGTTTCCTCGTCCGGACTGTATGGAGTATCTGCTGCCTTATACCCATGAACCTGGGGTAGGAATTCTTGCTCCTCGTCGTTTGATGGCAGGACAGATTTTTACCAATGACTTTCAGAAGGTGAACCTGAGCAATCCGTTTGCTTCCATGTATCAGCAGAAACTGAAGAAGCAGGTGGTTAATGGCCCGGTAGATATTTGTGGTACGGCTTTTGAAGGACTTTGTATAAGCCGTAAGGCCGTTGCAGAAATAGGCCTTCCGAATAAAGAGTTGTTTATTTTCTGTGACGATACAGATTACTGTCTGCGTGCAGTATTGGCAGGTTTCCGGATTCTATATATTCCCTCAGCCTTGATGGATAAGGAGAAGTTCTTTTCAAATGATAACTGGGAGGAGAGAAGCCGGAAGAAAAAATGGAAACGTTTTTACCAGGTACGTAATTCCACTTATTTGAATCATCATTATGGACGTAACTGGTGGGTGAAATATCTGCGTGGTTTCAATGGAATGCTGGGGTATTTGCTGGTAGCTTTATTCACTTGCCCGTTTAAGAACGTGTATACACTGAAAGACGTAGCCAAATTCTGGCAAGCTTACCGTGATGGAATCCACGAGAAGTTAGGAAGATATTAGAATTATAAGAATAAAAACTCAAACGGCTTTAAAGGGTGTTTACAATTCCTTTAAAGCCGTTTGAGTTTATTATAGTGCCTGCATGTCATTCAAACGTTTGTAGTATCCGTTCTGTGCAAGCAGTTCTTCATGTTTTCCGTTTTCTACAATCTTTCCTTCATACAACACATAAATCTGGTTGGCATTTTTGATGGTCGACAGACGGTGTGCAATAGCAATAGTCGTTCTGGTTTTCATCAAGCGTTCCAAAGCTTCTTGTACCAGACGTTCACTTTCCGTATCAAGTGCCGAAGTAGCTTCGTCCAATATTAAGATAGCCGGATTCTTTAGAATAGCCCGTGCGATGGATATACGCTGGCGTTGTCCTCCAGAAAGGCGACATCCCCGGTCACCGATGTTGGTATCATATCCTTGTTCCGATTCCATAATAAAATCATGGGCATTGGCAATCTTGGCAGCTTCTATCACTTGCTCTTTAGTGGCATTCTCTACACCGAAAGTGATATTGTTGTAGAAACTATCATTAAATAGGATGGCTTCCTGGTTCACATATCCGATAAGTGAACGAAGGTCACTGATAGATACATCCTTTATATTCACTCCGTCAATTAGAATTTCTCCTCCTTGTACGTCGTGGAATCGGGGCAGTAAGTCTACCAGAGTTGATTTACCGGAGCCGCTTTGTCCCACCAGCGCAATTGTTTCTCCTTTTTTGATACGGAGATTAATGTCATTCAACACCTGTGTCTGGCCGTTGTAGCTGAATGTGATATGGTTGAACTGAATGTCTTTGTTCAATGAAGAAAGATGTTGCGGTTGCTCCTTTTCTACAATGTTGTTAGGCGCTTTTAGAATCTTGTCAACACGTTCCATAGAAGCTAATCCTCTTGGAATCATATAGCTGGCCTTTGAGAAATCCTTCAGCGGATTGATGATGCTATAAAGTATCACCATATAATAGATAAAAGTAGAAGCATCAATGGAAGAGTTGTTTCCTAAAATCAATGAACCTCCAAACCATAGCACAAAAACAATAAGCACTGTACCCAGAAATTCGCTCATCGGGTGTGCCATAGCCTGACGGATGGATACTCGACTGGTTGCATCACGATATTCATTACTGCATTTATTGAAGCGATTAATCATCTTCTCTTCAGCAGTAAAGGCTTTGATGACCCGCAGACCGCCTAGGGTTTCTTCCAGTTGCGACATGGTTTCTCCCCATTTTTCCTGTGCATCAAGCGACTGTCTTTTCAGTTTTCTGCCGATTTTCCCCATTAACCATCCCATGGTGGGCAATACGAGGATAGTGAACAAAGTCAGCTGCCAGCTGATAATCATCAGAGTTGTGAAATAAGAAATGATCAGAATGGGGTTTTTCAGCAGCATGTCCAGCGAACTGGTGATGGAGTTTTCAATTTCTGCCACATCTCCACTCATTCGGGCAATAATATCTCCTTTTCTTTCTTCTGAAAAGAAGCCTAAAGGAAGATAAGTGACTTTTGTGTATACCATTGTACGTATATCCCGCACAATGCCTGTTCGTAAAGGAACCATTACAGCCGTAGAGCCAAAGTAACAAGCTGTTTTTAGAAAAGTCATGCCTGCCAAAAACAATCCCAAAAGCAACAATGTGGTCGATGGTCCAAAACTGTCTATCAATTGATTTACATAATAGTAAAAATTATTTATAGCAGTTTCCTTCAATGAATCGACCGACCATTCCCAATCCATGTACTGATACACTTTTTCCTGTGCATTCGTTTTGAAGAGAATGTTCAGAATAGGAATTAAAAGAGAAAAAGAAAATACATTGAAAATTGCCGAAAGGATATTCAGAAGAACAGCCCAGCAGACATATTTTTTGTAGGGCGATACAAACCGCCGCATGAGTTGGAAGAATTCTTTCATAATAGAGAATGTAACTACTTGTATTTTGCAAAGATAGTGCAAAATACCATAGGTACGCCATCCTTTCTGTAAAATTTGAACTTTACGTACTGCGGGGATGATATATTTTTTGTAGCTTTGCCTTGAATTATAACTCCATATCCTGATGAAGCTGGTATATCGTATATTATTTTTCTTTTTATATCTGTTGTCTTTACTTCCGTTGAGGCTTCTTTACTTTTTCTCCGATTGTTTATTTTTTCCATTATTTTATGTGGTAAAATACCGTCGGAAAGTGGTGGAAAAGCAGTTGGATGAATGTTTCCCGGAGAAAAGTATGAAAGAGAAACGTGATATAGAGCGCCGGTTCTATCATTTCTTTTGTGATTATCTGATGGAGGTGATAAAATTGTTTTCTATCTCAAAGAAAGAAATGATGCGGCGGATGGAGTTTGTGGGTCTGGATGAAGTTCGTGCAGATTTAGAACGTGAAAACAAGAAATTCTGCTTTCTATATCTAGGGCATTATTGTAATTGGGAATATATTGCATCTTTGGCATACTGGTTGCCCGAGATACATTGTGGGCAGATTTATCATCGGATATACAATCAGTCGTTCGATGACTTGTTTTTGAAGTTACGAGGGCAGTTTGGTGGAGAATCTATTCTGATGAAAGACACACTTCGGCGTATTCTGACTTTGCGCGGACAGGAAAAGAAAGTGATGATTGGTTTTATTTCCGACCAGTTGCCCAAGTGGGAGAATATGAATCACTGGACTACTTTCCTGAATCATGAGACTTCTTTTTTCATCGGTGCAGAACGCATTGCCAAGCAGGTAGATGCGGCATTATATTATGTGAGAGTAGAGCGGATTCGTCGTGGCTATTATCGCGCTTCTTTTGAGTGCATGGCATTGCATCCGAAAGAATATTCGGATTATGAATTAACCGACCTGTATGCTCGTCGTTTAGAAGAGCAGATTCGCCAGCAGCCGGGATACTGGCTTTGGACACATAAGCGCTGGAAACGGATGAAAGAGGATTGGTTGAAGTGGAAAGAAGATAATAAATAAAAAATGTGGCTATGAAAATAAATTGCGTTGTTGTAACCTATAATCGACTTTCTTTATTAAAAGAATGTTTATCAGCATTGGAAAATCAGACTTATCCAATTCAACGGATTGTGATTGTGGACAATTGCTCTACGGATGGAACATCTGAGTTTCTGGATAGCTTGACAGATACAAGGTATCTGATTATTCACTCCAAAGAAAATATTGGTGGTGCTGGTGGCTTTTCATTAGGACTTAAAAGTGCTGTGTTGGAAGGATGTGATTATACGTGGTTAATGGATGATGATACGATTCCTTCTTCTACTGCCTTAGAAGAGCTGGTAAAAGTTACTTTATTAGATGAAAATGTAGGATTTGTTTGTAGCCAGGTAAATTGGACGGATGGAAAGCCTCATGCTATGAATAAAGCATGTTTGATTTATAAGAATGGAGTACAAAGTAAGGTTGAGCATAATGGGGTTTTAGGCATACATTGCAATTTGGCTTCATTTGTATCTGTCTTGGTAAATACAAAGGCTGTTTATCAGTTGGGGCTACCCATTAAAGAATTTTTTATTTGGTGTGATGATTTGGAATATACGCTTCGTATAGCTAATTCGTATCCTTGTTTTTATGCTCCGAATAGTATTGTTTGTCATAAGACGGCTACCAATTACTCTCCTTCTATTGACAAGGCTCCGGCAAATATGGCCTGGCGTTTTTATTATTCTATCCGTAATAGCTGTTATATTAAAAGAAAGCAGGTAAATAGAATTGTATTTTTCTTTTCAGTATTAAATAAATATCGGGTGTGTATGGTGCGGTTAAATCGTCGTCCATCAAAAGAAGGGAGAGAAGAATTTATACATGCAATCAAGCGAGGTTGTTGGGATGGACTTTCGTTTAACCCAAAAATAGAGTATCTTCCCTGACATTATTTAGGATTTTGATAGGTTTCCCAGTATACCGTTATCATAATCTTCTATATCACCAATTCTGTTGAGAGGAATTGTTCAGACTTACTTGTCAACAAAAAACAAGGGCGTAATCCTATTGGATACGACCCTTGAAAATTTATTTGGAGAGTAAATTATAATTTTATACTCGCCGATTCCTTACTTGGCGTTAACCATTTTCTCAATGGATGTTTTAAAGAAAAATGACGCCCAGGTGATTTGCACTACTTTTATTTTACTTTTTGTATGTTGCGAATGGAAGTAACTTCCTGTGCATCTGGATTTGTTGCTTTTCGGGTGCAATAATCAAATTCTGCTGACTTTTCTCCACTGAAAGAGTTCCATTTCAGTTTCAGTTTTACAGTCTCTCCTTGTGTATCGGGCAGTTGGTCTAATTTGAAAGCAACTAGTGCATCTCCCATTTTACCTTCTGTATCACCAAAGGCATTGTGGCGGAATTCTACCTCATAAGAGTTATCAGGGTTCTGTGTGCTAATTAAGTTAACAAAATGAGGTTGCCCATTGCCCCAGCGGGTTGCAAATCGCAGTGTCAGGTAGCCATCCTCTGCAATAGTTACCCAATCATTCAGAATTTCTACCGGGTCGTTGCCATAAGTTTGGCTATTTTCTTCTTCCCCCAAATTAGGAGCCATAGGTTTAGTCAATATACTGTCTATCCAATTGATGAATACAGCTTTATCATATTCCTGAGGAGCTTCATTTGAAAAATCAAAGTTGGTTAGGGCTCTCACCTCTTTCTCACCAAAAGGAGAGGTTGTCATGTTCACTGGACGTAGTGTGGTACTATCGTCTAGTTGCAGGTATGGGGTATTGTCTGCACCCAGTTTTACTGTGACAAGTGCATTGGCATAGTAATGTGAAAGATAGAAGTCGTCGTTGTCATCGTCCAGACACGATTGAAATCCCATAGATAAACATAGAGCCATCAGGATGAAGAATCCTTTGCGAATGAATGATTGAGTTTTCATAATACATTATTTTTTAAGTTTACTCTTTTCTTACTGTTTTATACATAAAATGCTTGATATGGGTAATTCCTGCATGTAAAAAGGTTAAATGGTGTTGTGTTTTTGCAAGGAGTCCCAAAATTATTTCAATTCATTTGCTACGTTGGTACCGATTGGAGCGCTGAGGTGGTACCGATTCGTCCGCTATAGCGGTACCGATTCATGCGCTATGATGGTACCGTTTCGCCGATACTATCAAGATCTTTGGATAAAATACGTTGTCCGTTGGGATTTGTGTGGTATGCATTAGGCATTCCTTTGATGAAGTAGAAATATCCACTCTTAGTTATTTTGATTAAAAGAATAAAACAACTAAGAGTGGAATTTATAGAAAAAACATTTATCTTATCTACACCACATGGAGCGTACCGTCGAACTGTACGCCCTGCTGCGTGAGATGCTGCTTCTTCGACACGATGCGGTGCATGTTGTCGTAGCCCATCTCCAGCCGGTAGGAAGCGGTCTTGCTGTCCGCTCCGGCATAGGTTCCCGTGGCACTTGCCAGACGGTAGAGTGCATCATACGTATAGGCATGAGCCATCTGTCCGCCCGCCTTTCCACTTTCGGGAAGAGCGGCCTTGTTGGCAACGCTGAGCACGTTGCTTACGGCATCGTAGGCATAGCCATTGTCCATGATGGACTTGCCGCCTGCGTTGACCGTCAGGTTCTGCAACCTGCGGCGTGCGGGCTCGTAGGTGTAGAAGGTCTCCGCTCCGTTGCAGTATTTCAGATAGGTGCGCTGCTCGAACTTGTCATAGCCGTAGGACTTGTAGCCGCGTACCTTTTCCAGCTGACCGCCGAGGTTGTAGGAGTAAGTGACCTTCTCCTTGTCTCTCTTGTTTTTTGTATCTAAAGCATCCGCCGTGATTTTAATACTTAGAAAATTCTTTGTAATCTATCATAGTATTCCATTATACTAATTAGGAACAGTAGTCTGCAACTGAAGTATCCTTTGCTGTAATGTATATAAATCGCTATCGGATGGGTAATGTTTTTTAACCAATATGTCATAGACCGTCCTTCCACCACCATATGTTCCTGACGGGATGTGTAATGAAACATTTGAAGATGATATAAGGTAGTCAACAATTTCTAATTGATCTTGAATTACAGCTTGTTCAACCGGAGATATGTTATTTACCTTTACAAATGGGTCTGCTTTACCTTTTTCGATTAGATATTTTACATATTCAATAGATGTTATTGCAGCTACGTCCAAAGCATTCGTTTTTAATCCTGAAACAGAGTCCTTGGTAACTTTATTTGGATCTGCCCCGAATTTTAAAAGTATAGCAATATATCTGCTATCAGCTTTGTATTCAGAAGTCAAGAATCTGGATGCATAAATTAAAGGTGTCGTTCCATCAAAAGCAATAAAATTGGGATCTGCACCTAAACGTAATAGAGATTCAACGGATTTATAACGACCGTTAAATATCGCCCATATCAGTAGGTTCTTGTGGAATTTGGAATCCAATTCATCTATATCAATTGCTGGATTGGAATTTACGAACTCCCTCATTTTTGCGGTATCTTCGGATTGAACGAGTTTTGCAAGTGTCCAAATGTGAGAATTCCGAAAAGAATCAATACTGCGAAATGTCTTGTTCTGTTGGCAAGAAATCGCGAGAATGAAAAATAATATGATGAATAGCCTGTATTTCATTTGATACATAGAGGGTGTATGTTGTTTAACTATCTGCAAAGATACTTTTTCATTGATAAAATTTTCACTTTGAATATAAATATTTGTCTATCAGATTATTTTTGTATGTTCATTATATTACCGCTTTTCATCGTATGCTTCTAAAATGGTAGTTATATTTTAGTTTATCCTTACTCCAAAGTGATTCACCTAAGACACATCTATCATGCCCTAAAATAGAATCATTGCTTGGAAGATTTTGGCAGCTGATATAGACATCCTTACCTTTAATACTGTCGAGCGAAGGAATTGCATCTTCCGACCTCATGAAAATACTTTCCATCAACTTCATATCAAAATCATAGATTTTCAATTCTACATATGAACCCCATGCTCCTTGATCAATAAAGAGCATTTCTGCATATCCGCTATCATATTTGCTCATGCTTAATCGGTGTGGAGAACTATCCTTTGAATCAAATATGCAAATCAATGAAATAACGAGGCAAATACTAATAGCTCCCCCTATTATAACGCAAATTACTTTCAGCCATCTCTTCTTATTGTTATTAGGTTGTATGATTCTACAAGCGTACTATCCAGTAAAAGTAGTCATTTAATCAGTTACTCACAAAGTTACTTTTTCCTTTCTTCGACAGATCCATCAGATGGGTAAGATATATTCCATATGGGCTGATTTTGCGAAGGGTCTGAAATATTGTAAATTACAAGCAGAGAATCTCCTACTGAAATACTATCCGTCTTAGAATAATACACATCATCTCCGCTAAAAATCTTTCCGTTTACAGAAAAGACATATTGAAAATGTTTTGTATATCTAATAGTGTAAATCCTCTCTACAATGGCGGTTGTGATTTTACCGTTTTTGTGCAATGCATTATCATTGCATGTTTTTATAAAGGATGTAATGATGATACATAGTAGCACCCCTACGATTGCAACATACGCATCTATATTCTTCTTTATACCCATATTTATCCGTTGCTGAATTATGATGATAGTATCGGCGAAACGGTACCGATTACAGTGCTACGCATGGTACCGATTCAACGCTATCGTCAATTATGATTCATATTAATTATTTTCAAATTGCATAATTCCATTTTAAGATTGGAAAGATTTAATCTCCTTGCATTGAATAAGAAATAAAAAACATGATTGCCAAAATGTGCTTCTTAAAAGAATTAAACTTTTTCAATTAGCAGCTCCAATGAATCTTCTTCAAGAGAGTTAAATTCATCCAGATGAATGTGCATCCCAGTTGGAACGGCATCTTGAGCTAAATTCAGAAAATGGTTTGCTAAAGAAATCAGCCCTTCTTTATTAGCTTCAATTGAAATAATACCACTCTCACTGGAAACTTTAATTTGATAGCCATCTTCCCATTTTAGTGCCATCCCCATATTAGGAGAATAGTCTGGAATATTAAGTGATTCTTTCATTATTACTAAGTAGTTATAAAATGTGACAAATATGTTCTGTACAATCTTCATCTATTTTAGAATATGTCGGTAAAAGACCGCATTGTTATCTACTCTGCCACCGGAGTTGATATTATATTCAGATGGAACATAAAGCGTATCACCAATGGTGACCATAGGCTTGGGGATATTGTATATCCCTTTAAATTTCCATATTTTCCCATCGCTGTTACGCTTCAGGAAATGAGCAAAAGTCCATGGTCCAACATCAAAATACAACATCGTATAATCCGAATCAAAACAAATCACGGGCTTATATCTTACGATTACAGTATCCTCTATCGAAACACACCCATCATGTTTTCCCCGCCATACAAGGCTATCTTGTACCTCTTTGCGAAGTTCCATGTACTTCACAGGGATACCATCTGTATAATCAATGATTCGGCTATCAATAAACCAATAGCTTATCACAGACAAGACTATCAAGCCGGTTATTATTATCCACTTTTTCATTATTTTGTGTAATAAATGATAGTTTCAAGTTGCTACTGCCTATATAAGAAGTCAATCATCGCCTTTATGGGATAGTTAGCTCATCTTTAAGAATCGACATGTATGTCAGCAGGAAGCTATACTATTTGTAGTCTTCTAAAATTTCACTTAAATCTTCTGCAAATGTATTCAATCCTACGATTTTGCCAACGGGCTCTTGTATTGTCGGAAAAACATTAAGAAGAAGTTCTTCCTTACAAATATAATCTATTACAGATTCTTCAAAAGAATCAAGAGTTATAGCAATACTTACGCAATCTGCATTCTCTTTCATACAAAATGCTTGAGCATATTCTTTGGAAGACCATATCGGAAGTAGTCGTTCTTTTCCAAAAGGCTGAATCGCAAAGGAGTTTTTATCTCCAACTATTGACCACATTGTTTCAGTATCAGCAATTCTTTTAAGCGTATACTGATATCTTACTTCAGGCTGACACTTTGTTAGAGCCTCATATTCCTCATTAGAAATCCTAAGTTCATTTAGACTTGCTTCTTTTCCCATTGTTGTCATATTTATGTTGTAATCGCAGAACCGCATTCTATCTTATCCAAAAATAGCATAATTATCCTAATTACCTGCTGTAGAGTGGAATATTTTGCTTGTAATCAGCAAAAAAATGTCCGTGGCACAGAATACAAAAGTAGTGGTTTGTTGTGGTGTATTTTACCTGTTTACCTGATGAAAAATGTATAAAGTAATGTGAATTAATTAACTAATGTTTGATTGTGTTTGAGCTGTATGGGTATTTAATGCATAAGAAACACAGAGTAAATAACTTAAGTATTAGCGTTTAATAGCCTTAGATAGCACTGTTTGAGGGATAAATGAATTGAAGCAACTGAAAACAATCAATCTGACGACCAAGATACTTGTTGCTCTTGTTGTTGGTATCTTTGCTCATCTAGATAGCCTTGTATATGGGTTCGGTGTTCTATGGGCTGACGGTTATAAATATAAGGTTGTATGTAGCTCTCGGTTCTTCGGTTATAGGTGTGATGGTTTATAATGTGGAAAAAGGGTAAAAGGTCAAAAAGTTCAATAAGGTCAAAGTGTCATCGTGTCATTGGGGTTATTGTGTTTTCTTTGTTTATGATGCACGTTCAAGGTAGTGTGCCTAATTTACGGGATTGTGCTTCTATGATGCTTTCGGAACGAGAGGGAAAAGAATGTACTACGAATAAGAAGGGTGTGAGTGCTGGCCTTTTTTTATTGGCGCTTTAATCGGTTTGAAGATTAAAAGGAAGTCTTTAATGGTATTTA
>NZ_JBBKBF010000009.1:0-104743 GCF_037892625.1 Phocaeicola sp. ICN-14070
TATTTATATTCGTTTATAATCGGTTTCAAACTCACGCCGTAGCAGCTCATCAAGCGCCGGATAAGATTCTTTACATAAAAATCGGGAGCGGAAAACACAATCCCGGTCTCTTCAGTGTATCTGAAACTGATACCGTCCATCATCAACACGTAAGCGACTTTGTGCTTCACGCTTTGTGTCTGCCATTCTTTAATCTCGTCATTCATATCCTTTGCCTTTTTTAAGTTTTACTTCTAATATTCGTTTATATGCTGCCCTTTTTGTATATTTGGGGCGTGTTCATATTCTGAATACACTGCAAATATAAGGACAAAATTTTAACCTCAAAATAAAAATGGGAGATTTTTTAACCATAAAGGACAAAATAGTTGCTTTTTTGCGATTGCAGAACATAAAGAAGAGTGACTTCTTTGAAGCCACAGGTATTCAACCGAGTAACTTTAAGGGGAAAAATATGCTTTCACAACCCGGAGGAGATATGCTGGTTAAAATTCTAACCATATATCCCGAACTTTCTGCAGAATGGCTTATGAGGGGAGATGGCGAAATGTTAAGAGGAAGCAGATATGCAAAAATAGTAGATTCTACATCCACTCAACATTCAGCCAATAACACCAATGAGATTTTAGATAAGCAGAATACAACATCTGGCATACTTAATAGGCTGTTTGATTCATTATCAGAAAAGGAAGATATACTGCGAAAACAAGCAGAAGAAATAGGCGGACTCAAAGAGCGTATAAAACAGCTTGAATATGAACTTAAAAAACATGCTTCGGTTGTGTCAGATTCAAGTATTGCGAATGCCGTATGAGATCTATTAGAAAGAAATATCTATAATATATTGACTAAAAGCATGATAAAGTATAAAACAGAGGATTAAATACTAATAAAACATGGTATTTTATCCCCTGCAATATTTGTAAAAATAGCATTATATCACGAAATACAAGTCATATATATAGGTGAATCCACCCTTATATATACACATTTTGTATCTCCAAATGTATCTCCTTTCAATACATTTCGTTTTTGCAGACCTCCAAATGTATCTCCAAGTATATCTCCAAGCGTATCCCCAACACCAAAAAAGCGGTATTTCCGACCGTTCAAACCGGCAGGAAACCCGCGATCACAAAAAAAGTCGTTTGAATACAACTTAAACACTAATAAAACAACTACTTACAACTTCTTATTAGGTGCGACTGGATAATCATCGCCCGTTTGGTAATCTTGCAGCCACCATCCGTCAATCCAGCATGCAAAAGGCTGCTTTTGGTAATCCCGACTTCTGCCTCCGTCAACACGTCAAAGATGGCTGAAAGACTGCCGAAATAATAGTTCTTCTTCTCATAGATCAAATGTACATGGATAACTTTTGTCATAATGTATTTAGTATTTTATTTCTCGCAAATATACCAAATAATAATTATATGGAATAATAAAAGAAATATTTTCCACCATCACAGCCAAAATCAGGCAAAAGAAAAGAGGGCGTTTAAAACCTCTTTACCACTCCGGCAATCAAATGCCCATCCGAGCCAACAAAACGCCCCTGTGCGCCTCATTTGCGCCCGTACAGGCCCAATATTAAACCGGTGTAAGCTCCAATGTAAAGCAACCGTTTAAAAACCGTTCAAAACAGGCCACCGATGTAAGCCCAGTGTAAAGCCTGTGCCACTTTTCGTTTTGCACACTCTTCTTACCCTTCACCCGTCTAACTTATTGATATTCTTATTGTATGGTCATTTTCCCTATCAGTAGGTCTTTACACATTTCGTTTTACCCCCCTTACAATAATAAGAGGTGAAAACCATTGAGCAATCAACGATTTCCACCTCTTATCATAGTTTGCTAATTATCTATCAGATAGATAATTACATTTCTTCTACGCTGGCCTGCGCCGCTGTTAATAACAGCTACTTCTGAGGTACTTGTGAATTGTCATACAACAATTTGACAACAGCGTCTTTCTACTTGATTATTTCATATTTTTCTATTGCAATTATGGTTTTTGTCCATTTATCAAAGAACTCATCGTCTGATACCTGCATATATCGCCCATTAAGGGCAAAAAGAAAGGCTACAATCAACGCAAATACGAAAAACAATACTTTTATCGTCTGCGTGATTTGAATGCGTGTAAATCGTTTATTTGAGTTCATTCGTCTGTTTCGCTTTAACCAGTTCATCATAGATTGTGTGGGCGAATTCTCCTGCGAAATATTCTGCCCAATTCTGATAGGTTAGGCAAATACCAGTTCGAGGGTCTTCGTAATCCACGGTTTCCCATATATCTTCCAACTCTGCATAAACCTCATTGGGATTATTCCCAAGAGCGTCCATCACTTCTTCTGAATAGCAATTTACCAATGTGTCTATCCAGTCTCCGCAATCATCACAGCCGTCTTTGTAGATGGCTTCAAATGCAGCTCGTTTCAGTTCATCCGTAAAAGAACCTGTTCCGCAATATGGGTACTCTCCGTTCATTGTTTTTCTAATATGCCGATATTTTTATTTTCAGGAGATAACTCCATCAATTTGCATTTATTACCATCAAGAACGGCTTCAAACATATAATCACTATTTGACAGAGTTATGTTTCTACCATTGCTTTTGCAGGAGAATATTCCCTTGTAATTTTCAGTCTCTACATCTTGTTTTGAGTATTTTTCTCCAATTGGTTCAGTACGTATTAGTGCAAATTTTTGAAGTTTACAATATGGATATCCGTTGACCGTAATAGCATTTTCTGATATTTGAATCACTCCGTAAGTTCCCTGTTTAAAAACATATTTATAAACACGAGTTGCCTCAAACATTTTATCTGTTCTTTTTTCTGTTTTTATATACAAGTCAGCTTCGAATTCTCGCATGATTAAGTCATAAGTAGTTTCTGTCTTCATAGTGTAACCACCAACTTCTACAGGCTCTCCTTTTCCTACTTCCTCTTTTTCAAACTCAACATTATGTAATATGACATCAGAAAATAAATCTTCCGGAGTAATAGCATCTATAGCCTCCATACTCAAAAACACACCCGAATAGTGTTCAGAACCCTTATCGGCATCTTCACTACAGGCAGCCAATACAAGTGAAGCAAAGAAACATAGCATTCCAATAGCATATTTCATTTTCTTCCCTCCACCATCTTTTCGTAAACTTTAATCAATCTCTCTTTCTCTGCGAGCAACTCTTCCAAATGCTTCACACGCTCTGCAAGAATAGCATCGCCACCGACTGATACATTCCCATTCATAGAGGCTGGGCTGAAATCTCCGTTTGTATGCACTGTATTATTTGCGTGTTCAAAGAGTTGCTCATCAAAGAAGACACGGATGTCAATTTTTAACAGCAACGCTATTTTTTCTAAGTCAGCAGCCTGAATTTTGTTGTTATTCACGCATCTATGCAAGTTGGCTTCACTCATGCCTATGTCGGAGGCTAATTTTCTCATGCCTCCAACTCTTTTTTCGCTCAAATTTCTAATAATAGATAAGTCCATAATATATAGCGAGTTATAAATTTTAGACTATAAGATAATACAGACAGTATAATTTTTATGACTTAATTATTTGCAAGTGTCTGTATTTTTGTATAGCTTTGCACCATAAAGTTAAACATTAAACTTCAAACGACCGAAGATATGGCTAAAAAAAAGACGATTACAGGCGAATTAGAGCCTATGAAAATCGGAGAGAGCAAGGAGTTTCCTGCATCACTCTGTACAACTGCAAGAAGTATGGCGAGTATGCTCGGTTTCAAGTGGAACAGAGTGTACAAGACAGAAACCGACCGTGAAAGACGTGTTGTCATTGTCAAACGAATAAGTTAATCAACCATGTACACATTCATCGACAATTGGTGCGGCGACCATTACGAATTTTCCACCCTCCGAGAAGCGAAAAAAGAAGCAAAGAATCACACTTGCGGATTCCCTGTTTACATCTACAAAGGTTCTCAAATCGTGGCGATTGTACCACCGAAAGAAAATCCGTTACCATAACCATTAAAAACGAAATTATATGAAATCATCAGTAAAAAACAATCTCAAACATAGGATTGAACAGGCAGAAGATTATCTGGATGACCACTTGGAAAATATCACGAACATAACCCAGCTTGTGCTGACAGTCATCATGTTTTTATGTGTTATCGCAGGTGGAATCGCACATCTCGTAATGGGAAATCTTTCACTTATCGGCATTCTTGTCGTAGCACTTTTTGCCTATCTCGTTTGGCAGATGTGCAAAATTGCGTGGACTGAGTATCAACAGGATAAAAAGTAAAAACTATGACAACCCTCGATTTCTCCGACAAATCAGTAACCTATGACACATTTGTCCACGATGTGGCAAGTTCGGTGGTTCGTATGCTTTCAGAGGCACACAACGACCCCGAAATAATCAGTCAACGACAAGCATATGAAATGTTCGGGCGTGGAAATGTTGACAGATGGCGCAGACAGGGCAAGATTGAGTCTTACAAACGCCCCGGAAAGGTGGAATATCGGACAGCGGAGTTGAGAGCCTTGCAGAAAACTCGACAGGATTATTTCAAATAACGAGATAAGGGAGTGTAGCTCAGTGGACAGAGCGGCGGTGTACACCCCAATGACCAAGATGTAGCAGGTCGCAGGTTCGAATCCTGCCACTCCCTCAACATAACAAACTGTATTAATAACTTAAAGTATTATCATTATGAGCAATGCAATCTCATTAGCGAAAGAATTGCAGTCAATGAAAGCCATTGATGTGATACGCAACGAACGTGTGCGGAGTCAGTTCATCAGCGTGTACAACTCCATTTGGAAAGAAGGAGGCGAACAGGTGTATGAACGTGAAGCTATTTATTTTAATCAACAGTTGCGTGACAAACAGAACCTCCGTGAGTGTTCCGGCACATCCATCTTCTATGCCTTTATAGACCTTGCTGTTAAGGGGCTTACACTTGCCACGGGCGCACAGGCTCTTTGCTACCTCATCCCTCGTTCTGTCAAGTTCGGCACAGACCAAAGCGGAAAGGACGTATGGGAAAAAGTCTGCAACCTCACCATTTCAGGGTATGGAGAGTTGGTACTTCGTAAGAATGCCGGGCAGATACGACATGCGGATAATCCAGTAATTGTGTACGAGGGTGACACCTTTCAATATGGCGAACAAAATGGTCAAAAGATTGTGAACTACATGTCGGCTTTTCCTCGCAGGTCAAACAAGATTATCGCCTGTTTCCTGAAGATTACACGTGCTGACGGAACTATAGACTATTCTGTGATGACGGAGCAGGATTGGATGCGTCTTAAAGGCTATTCCGACAAGCAGAACACCTACTACGATTCAAAAAAAGGTCAGTACGTAACTAAATCCAATGAACTTTACAGTAAGGATGGGCAGATTGATACGGGCTTCTTGATGGCAAAATGCGTAAAACACGCTTTCAAGACCTATCCGAAACTTAATATCGGACGTGGTACTTCGCTTGAAACAGAAATTATCGAGCAACAACCTACCGATTTTGACCCATACGGAGGAGTGGATACCAACGGACAATCTGAACAACAAGAACAGCACTTTGCACCGGCACCGGATATGTCTGCAGGAGTAACCATCGACCCTGCACAGCAATCAGATAACGATGGTGATGATACTTTCTAAACCTCTACCACTATGTCACAGGAAACAACATTCGGCGAAAGCCAATTGGCAATCATAAAGCAGGAGAACATTCAGACCATCGTATCTGCTGCTCCCCAATCATATCAAGACAATAAACTCTCTCGTGACAATTGTACGAGAGCGGGACAAGCCCTCCTTGAAACAATACAGGCACAGGGCATGACAGACGAACTCGACCAACAGGCGGCGGTTTTCATTGAGAAAGCACGTAAGACTGTCCGCAAGATGAACGAACGCCGTTCACCTGTAACCAAACTCTTTGACGATATACGCCGTGAGTTCACGGTAATGGAGAATGCCATAGACCCGACTAAAGTCGATACGATTCCATTCAAGTTGCAGCAGCTCCGCAACCAGTATGCAGCAAAGAAACGTGCTGAAGAGGAAGAACGCCGCCGCAAAGAATATGAACGCCAACAGGCGGAAGCGGCTCGCAACAAGATGAAGCAGGACATTGAAGATGATTTCAATGCGCAATTCACGACATTCCTCAATCAGACAATAAACTATTTAAGCCAACAGGACAATGGTGTGACACTCAAAAACTATCAGGCTGTATTTGATTCAATAAAAGGTTATGCTACAGAATTACCTGCTGATTGGCTGTTCAATCTTCATACGCTTATCCGCATTCCTGCCGGGGTATCGGTAGATGAGGTGCGAAAGGTGGAGATTGAAACGAAAGAACGCCTTGGCAAAAAATTCAAGGAAATGTATTCATGCGAAGTACAGGACAACAAGGATTTCATATTGGACCGCTTGCCGTCTAAAAAGGCAAATCTTGAGCGTATCGCGCAATCTAATGCCGCCGAAGCTGCACGTATCAAGGCGGAAATGGAAGCTCGTCAGCGCAAGGAGGCAGAAGAAAAGGAAGCCGAACGCAAACGCAAGGAAGAGGAAGAAAAGCAAAAAACTGAAATGGCACGTCAGCAGTCCGAAATGGAAACTCTGTTTGGTCAGCAATCCATCATGCAGCAAGGCTATCAGCCCAAAGTTAAAGTTGCTCAAAAAATCAATCTTCTCAACCCTGAAGGCATTTTGCCGATACTCTCCATGTGGTGGAGCAAGGAGGGATGTCAACTTTCAGTGGATGAACTCTCCAAGATGTTCAAGAAGCAGATTGCATTCTGTGAGAAACTTGCCCAAGAGAGCGTGTTCATCAGTGATGAGAGTGTAGAGTATGTAGAAGATGTAAAAGCCAAGTAATCATGTACGAAAGCGGATACTACCCACCCGGAGCAGAATATGACCCGCGTGCCCCGTGGAACGAGAAAGAACCTAATATGGTTAAGTGTGAAGCCTGTAACGGCAAAGGTTATCATTGGTATGCCTATAATATTGAAACAGACAAGGAAACAGAATGCACTGAAGAAACGTGGCTTTGTCTGCCCGAAACAGAAGAAGTGGCCGAAGCCAAGAGACAACACTATTGCCGAGGCGAAAAAGAAGCCTGTGAAGTGTGCGGTGGTATCGGTGAAATTGAATATGAAGAAGACTACGAACCCGATTACGATGACTATTATGAGTAACCCGGATACATATTACAGCAGAAGTGAGGTCAGCAACTCTGACCTCACTGAACTGAAAAACATTCTGCACCCACGTATGCAATACGGAGATAAGGAGTCTGCGTTTCGGTTTGGTTCTCTGGTTGATGCGATTATCACGGAACCGGCTCGGGTGGATTATTATCACCTTACGGTAGATGATGTGCAATATACTGATGACGAGTTCCGTCACGCACAGGAAATGCATAAATCCCTCCGTATGGAGGCACGTAAAGATGCATTTCTCGCCAAGGTTCTTGAATGTGCTGAAACGCAACGGTTCATGGTCAATAGGTCACAACTATTCACATATTGCGATTTTCAGTTCTCACTTGATACCCGGTGCAAATGGGATTGGTGGCTTGGTTCGTTTGGTGGAGACCTCAAAACCACATTTGCCTCTACAGAGCAGCAGTTTGAGGAAGCAGTTGATTTCTTCGATTGGGATAGAAGCCGTGCCTGGTATATGGACATCGCTCATTCAGACCATGATTTCATCTACGCTATCAGTAAGAAGAACTGCCGTGTGTTTAAAAAATTCATCAACCGTTACGATGAGGTTTACAGACGTGGACGAGAGAAATATGAAGAACTGGCATTCCAGTTTTGGTGTCTAACCCCTCAAACTTAAACTTATGGATATATTCTGCAAAGTAACCCCTTGCGGTCTTGTGCCGCTCCACGACAGCGACCTTGATTTGAAGAAACGGCTTCGTGTCGGTTCTGTTGTCAGGTGCAAAGTGAGTAACCCTCGAAACTACGAGCATCATAAAAAGTTCTTTGCACTGGTTCGGCTCACGTTCGACAATCTTCCGCTCCCTTTGGTTGAAAAATGGAACATACGCAACGAATACGATATGCTGCGTCGGTTCAAACGTGATTTAGGATATTTCACCAATACAATCAACGAATACGGAGAGCATGAGATAGAATACCTTTCAATTTCTTTTGCCGCTATGGAGCAGCACGAATTTGAGCAGTTCTACAATCAGTGCATCGACCTCGTACTGTTCAAGTACATAAAAGGAATAGACAAACAGGATTTAATAACAGAGATAGAGAACTTTAAATAATGAGCAACATACTGAAACATAACCTTCGTGTCGAACCTTACGAGTATCAGCGTGAGGGAATCTGCTTCGGGTTAGAGCATAAGCGCATAATCATCGGTGATGAGCCGGGTTTGGGAAAGACTTTGCAGTCTATTGGCATTGTCGATACTGCCAATGCTTATCCATGCCTTGTCATTTGTCCTTCATCATTGAAAATCAATTGGCAGCGCGAGTTCGAAAAGTTCACGGACAAATCAGCCCTTGTGCTTGACAACAGTGTGCGTACAACTTGGGGTTATCTTCTCTCAATGGGAGTTCATCAGGTCGCCATAGTCAATTATGAAAGCCTGCGTAAGTTCTTTGTATGGGACATCCGAGGAGGAAAGCAGTTTCGGTTGAAGGATGTTGTTTTCAATCCGCAGATACAGGCGTTCAAGTCCATAATCATAGATGAAAGCCATCGTGTCAAAGACCCGTCAGCACAACAGACAATCTTCACAAAAGGGCTGTCCGTAGGCAAGGACTGGTGCATTCTCCTTTCAGGTACTCCAGTGGTTAACCGTCCCGAAGATTTAATCGCACAGTTGTCCATCATGAACCGTTTGAGCGAGTTTGGTGGGCGTGCCAAGTTCATTGCTGACTATTGTACCGACCCTAAAGACAAGACTGCCGAACCTGCTGTTCCTCTTTCCGAACTGTCAAGACAGTTATACGATACATGTATGATACGCAGAGAGAAAGCAAAAGTGCTTCCCCAATTGCCTGACAAGACAAGGGTGGATTTATATATTGAGATTTCAAACGACAAGGAATATAATCTTGCAGCCGAAGACCTTGCCGCTTACTTGCAGGAATACACAGAGTGTACTGATTGGGAAATACGCCGTAAAATGCGCATGGAGGCTCTTGTCAAGTTTATGACTTTGCGCTCCTTGGCCACAAAAGGAAAGATTGCACAGGCGGTTGATTTTATCCGAACATTCCTTGATAGCGGAAAGAAACTCATTGTATTCTGTTCGCTACACGAGATTGTGGATGAATTGCAAAAGGTATTCCCCCGTGCCGTTACGGTTACAGGGCGTGATAGCGCAGTAAACAAACAGGCTTCGGTTGACGCTTTTCAGAACAATCCCAATGTGCAGCTTATTATCTGTTCCATTAAAGCTGCCGGTGTCGGACTTACGCTGACCGCAGCGTCCGATGTGGCATTCATTGAACTGGCTTGGACATATGCCGATTGTTGTCAATGTGAGGACAGGGCGCACCGTATCGGACAGAAAGATAATGTAACCTGTTACTATCTGCTTGGTCGTGGCACTATCGACCATACGATATACCGCCTCATCCATCGCAAAAAATCCATTGCCAACGAGATTATGAATGCTGATGATGAAATCCCAACCGATGAAATGTATTTCAATGAGTTGGTAAAATCATTCTTAAACACTTCGGGGTGATGGAGATTTGTAAAACAGATATGCAGAAGATTATCAAGTATCTCGATGACGCTGCCAAGGTATATGACACTCTCCCCGGACAACGCAACACGTGCCGGGCATGGGTTATCAGACAACATATAAAAAAGTTACAAAAGAAATTATTCACTATTAATCAAAAAAAGAAATGATAAAGACTGACATCGTTGATTATATCGTCAACAACACGACTTTGAGTCGTTCACAGGCAATTAACGCTACTGACAGCGTGATAGAGGCTATAAGCCATTCACTCATCAAAGGCGAAAGTGTGTTTATCCGTGGTTTCGCTACCATCAAGGCGATTGTTACAGCCCCTAAAAAGGCTCGTAATATCAACAAAGGAACGGCTGTTACTATTCCGGCTCGACATTCCGCTAAACTCGTGTTAAGCAAAGATTTAAAAGAACGTATGAACTTGAAAAAATGATGGCAAAATATTTTCTCTCAACAGTCCGCTACGAAAAAGTAATGGAGAACGGACTACAAAAGGCTGTCAGCGAACAGTACCTCTTTGATGCACTCTCATTCACCGAAGCAGAGGCACGCACAATTGAGGAACTCAAACCCTTTATGAGTGGCGAATTTAGTATTCCTCAGATAGTGAAACCTCGTATCTCCGAACTGTTCCTGTCTGATGATACAGCAGCCGACCGCTACTACAAGGTAAAGGTTGCGTTCATCACACTTGACGAAAAGACAGGTGCCGAGAAAAAGACCAACAGTTTCATTCTCGTACAGGCATCAGACTTCAAGAACGCATACGACTGCTTCACCGATGGGATGAAAGGAACAATGTCAGATTACGAAATAGTTTCCATTGTAGAGACACAGATATTGGATTATTACCCTGCAAAGTATGAAGAAAATGACATTTGATGAGTTGATGGAAGCGCACAGGAAAGCAGCCAAAACTCGTAAACGCCCATCGGATGAAGAACATCGTATACAATGTACATGTGTACGGTGGTTTTCTCTCCAATATCCACAACTTGATGGTAGGTTGTTCGCTGTTCCCAACGGTGGAAGACGGGATGCCGTTACAGCTGCAAAACTCAGAGCAGAGGGTGTTGTGGCAGGGGTGGCAGACCTCATCCTGTTAAAGAGCAACCGTGATTACGGAGCATTGCTCATCGAAATGAAAACCACCAAAGGCAGACAGAGTGAAAGCCAAAAGAAATGGCAAAAGACTGTATGCTTCAATGAGGAATACAAATATGTGGTGTGTCGTTCCTTTGATGATTTCAAACGAGAGGTGGACGAATATTTGAGAAACGAATAAAATAATGATAGATATGGCAAACACCAAAACAGGTCTGAATTATTTCACGGTTGATTGTGATAGGTATCAGGACCGGCGCATTAAAAGGTTGAAAAAAGATTTTTCTTGTCGAGGTATTGCTGTGTACGATTATATACTATGTGAGATATATCGGGTACAAGGCTGTTTCTTGGAATGGGATTCAAATACTGTCTTTGACGTGGCTGAGTATTTCGGGTTGAAAGAAAACGTGGTGCAAGAAATTGTTGCGTACTGCGGAACAGTGGGGCTGTTTGATAAAGAACTACTTTCTCGTGGGATTATAACATCCGCATCCATTCAACAACGCTACATAGATATGTGTACACGTGCCAAGCGTAGAAATATCATCATACCTGATAAATGCAAACTCAATATGGAGTGTACAGAACAGGTGGAAGCCTCTAAGCGTGAAAACGAAATTGACTATAGTAAGACACAGCCCCATTATGAACCTTATTCACTCACGCTTGACCAGGAAATTGAAGAACTGAAAGGCGATGAATGTTGGCTTGACCAATTACAGGTCATTCATCACATGGAAATTTCTATGCTCCGCAACAGATTGGATGATTTTCGGGTGCAATGTCTGGCGGACGGCAAAGAGAGAGGGCACCAATCATTGCAGGATGCCAAACAGCATTTCAATGCATGGTTACGTATAGTGAATAAAAACAAGACGAAAGATGATAAAGATAGAAGCACAGGACGAAATCAGCGTAGAGGCAATGTTCTCTCGGCTGATGAGCAGAAAACGTACGGCGACTCGTTTTAGACTACCATATACCGCCAAACAGGTTTATGCAATGCTCTATGCAGCTTGTCAAGTGGAGGTTGTTAACAGACATCGGGAGTTCGTTGCTACTGATGAATACAAGAAACATCTTTGGGACATTTCCCAATGGCTGACATCAAAAGATTCAACATTCGGACTGTTCCTTTGCGGTGGAGCCGGTAATGGAAAGACAACCATTCTCCGTGCCTTGCAAAATCTCACAAACTATTTGCGTAGCGATGAGTCATATACCAGTAGGCAGGATGATTATCCAGCACGTGGCTATACCTTCATCACAGCGAAAGACCTTGTACTGCTTGCCAAGGCATATAACAATCCCACTCGTGAGAACGAGAGTGAGGCGTACCGGTACAAAAAAATACGCAGCATTGAGATACTGGCGATTGACGACCTTGGTCAAGAACCCAAGGAGAGCATTCACTATGGCGACTTCGTTACGGCGGCTATGGATATTATCTCTTATCGTTATGAGGAACAATTCTGCACTTTGGTGTCATCTAATCTTTCTGCTACCGAGATTGCCACTTACTACGATGAACGTATTGCTGACCGATTCCGTGAAATGATGCATATCGTAAATTTCAGTACGGAACAATCATTTAGAAAATTAAAATCAAACAAATAGAAACTATGAACAAAGATTACAGTTATTGTTCGGGCGTTACCTGCCCCATACGAAACGAGTGCAAAAGATATTTGCCTGACCCTCCCGATGTACCGCTATGGTGGATACCACCTGCCTACAAAGAGAATCTTAAACAGTGTCCTCACTTTGAAAAAAAATTAAACAAAAAAGAAAATGAAAAGAGAAGATATTAAAGAAGCCGCTGTAAAATATGATTCAAGGCTTGTTGCTTTTAGAGCTTTCATGAAAGGTGCAGAGTGGCGCATCAACAGCGTGTGGCATGATGCAAACGAACAACCTGATAGAGGAAAAGACATCATAGTTATGTATTCTAATAAATCTTGTAGAGTGTTTCTCCCAAATGGAATATGGGATAATTTAATTAAGGTGGATAAATTTATCAAATGGGCATACATCGAAGATTTACTACCTAATACGGAGGATTGAGAAATGAGAACGATAAAATTCAGAGGGAAACGCTCAAAAGACGATGAATGGGTGTATGGGGGATTAGTTTACCGATTGCCTAAACACCCCGAAATCATCATCAATGAATATATAACGCATCAGAATGGAGAATGTGAAGATAATTTTGTGTTCTATCAAGACATCTATGAAGATACCGTAGGTCAGTTCACGGGATTGCACGATAGGAACGGGGAAGAAATCTATGAGGGCGATATAGTTAATTTTGACGATTCCCCTTACAGCGTTTATGCCCATCCATATACAGGTAAAGTTGTGTTTTACAAAGGTCAATTTTGTGTAGAACACTACGAAGATTGCTTTACGACCACATTTTATACACCGCTTTTCAAAGATGATTTTGCGGATAAGAAAACGACCGTATTGGGAAATATCTACGACAATCCCGAGCTATTGAAATGATGCAACAAGAGAATCCCTCCTATTGTTTCGGATACATTCGGTTTTATCGGTATGCGACAATCAGGTTTAACTAATAATCAAGACAAAAATAATGAAATTTAAATCAAAAATATGCACTACTCGTGAGCAGTCGGAAAGGTTACTCGCTTTGGGCTTGAAGCCCGAAACAGCAGATATGGTATATCATTATACAAAGAGTAGAGTTCCTGCATTGGAATGGGAGTTGCAAACCAAGCCGCCAACATCAAGAGGTGAGTTTTGGACACCCCAAAGAATAGCAAAGTTAGCATTTCCTTTTCATAAGCATCCAGATGGAACACCAATGACCGGTGAAGAGGTGTTCGATAAATTGTGGGGAAAGGATGTTCCTGCCTGGAGCCTTAGCCGTTTGTTGGAATTGATTCCTAAGTGCATCAAACAAAGTAACAGACCAAATGCCGATTTAAAAATAGATACCGATAATCAATATTGGTTCATTAGCTATGAAGAGCTTGGATTTGACATAAAACACCAAATAATGAACTCTGATTTATTTGAATCCATTATTTCCATGATTGATTGGCTGATTGACAACGGACACTTTAATAAAGATTATTTATTATGAACTTATTATACATTGACTTGTTTTGTGGTGCAGGAGGAACATCTACGGGTGTCAATTCTGCACGAATATCTGGCGAACAATGTGCTACTGTTATTGCCTGTGTTAATCACGACAAGAACGCTATTGCTTCACACGCCGCCAATCACCCCGAAGCGATGCACTTTACGGAGGATATTCGTACTCTCGAACTATCGCCACTTGTAAAGCATCTGCAGAGCTGCCGCCGTCAGTATCCCGATGCGTTGGTCGTTCTATGGGCATCGTTGGAGTGTACTAATTTCAGTAAGGCGAAGGGCGGTATGCCTCGTGATGCAGATAGCCGCACACTCGCAGAACACCTTTTCCGTTATATCGAGGCTATCAATCCCGATTATATTCAGATAGAGAATGTAGAGGAGTTTATGTCGTGGGGCGATGTGGACGAAAACGGTAAGCCTGTTTCAATGGATAAGGGCAAGAGTTACACACGTTGGGTACGCAATGTGAAGAAGTACGGCTATAATTTTAATTTCCGCATACTCAATGCTGCCGATTATGGTGCGTACACCTCACGCAAACGATTCTTTGGTATCTTTGCCAAGAAAGGTTTGCCTATCACGTTCCCCGAAGCCACCCACAGCAAGGAGGGTGCAACATCGCTATTTGGCTCATTAGAAAAGTGGAGACCTGTACGTGAGTGCCTTGACTTCGATGATGAGGGAGATAGCATCTTTGGACGTAAGAAACCGCTTGTTGAGGCTACATTGGAGCGTATATATGCTGGGTTGATAAAGTTTGTTGCAGGTGGCAAAGATGCGTTTCTTGTCAAGTACAATTCCGTTAATAAAAGAACAGGAAAGCATATACCTCCGTCCATTGATGAACCTTGCCCTACTGTTGCTACACAAAATCGCCTCGGATTGGCAAAGGTTACGTTCCTGTCAAAACAGTTCAGCGGCGACCCGATGAGCAAGAATGTGTCTGTTGATGCTCCTGCAGGAACAATTACCTGCAAAGACCACCACGCATTTATATCAGCGTATTATGGTAATGGGCATAACCATTCTGTTGATGATGCTTCACCAACGCTAACAACAAAGGACCGCCTTTCGCTTATACAGACAGAGCGGTTTATTGATATGCAGTACGGCAACGGCAAAGCCTCATCAGTAGAAGACCCTGCCAATACAGTAACTACAAATCCGAAGTTCAACCTTGTGTCTGTTAAGAGGCATTATCTTCTAAACCCACAATACAAGTCAGCAGGAGGCTCTGTCGATAAACCATGCTTTACGCTCATCGCTCGAATGGATAAAATGCCACCATATTTGATTGCTACGGAGAGTGGCGATGTAGATGTGATAGTGTATGACACCGACAGCCCAATGACGGCTAAAATAAAGGAATTTATGGCACTATACGGCATTATAGACATAAAGATGCGTATGCTCAAAGTTCCCGAACTTAAAAAGATTATGGGATTCCCCGAAAATTATGTGTTGGTAGGGACACAAGCGGAGCAAAAGAAATACATCGGCAATGCTGTTGAGGTTACTATCGCACGTCGTTGGTGTGAGTCCCTTTGTGCAAAGCTCAAAGAACATTTCAAAAAAGCCGCTTGATATGGACGCTAAAACATTCTTCACGAAGGTTACCCTTATGCGTAAGGCTCAAAAGGAGTATTTCAAGACACGCAACCAAACAGCCCTACGGAATAGCAAGGCTCTCGAAGCCGAGATTGACAAAGAGATTGAGCGTGTGAATAACATTATTGGTATAAAACAGCCCAAGCAGACTAAATTATTCAATGATTAAAATCGAAAAGTTATGTATTCTACAGTATTAAAGGAAATTATGGCATTTTTACTCGGACGAAAGTATTATGCAAATATAATAGCAACAAGAGGTACAACGAAACAAGAAATTTGTTCCTACATCTTCGCTACAAAAGAAGCCGCTGAGCGGCATCGGGATGAAATTGAAACAACTCTGTCATTCCGGTATATCGAAACTATTTCGTTCCGTTCCCGAAAAGTCAGTTTGGAAGCGACAGTTAAAAGTTAAACCATCCGTGTACCGTTCACTATTTATCTTTGAGCTATGATTTTCAAGAAAGTAAAAAAATGGTGGCAGTCACTTCGGTACTACGTCATTGCCGACCCTGCCGACAACTCTGTAACACTCTCAAAAGTGTTGTTCAATCATATCAAGAACGAAGCCTTTGGGAGTGATGAGGCTCGCGTGTTTGTGTTTAAAATTACGGATTCAGGATGCTTCGGGTTCATGACAAACCCAAGCATCGAGCAACCTACGCAAATGTGCAATATTCAGTACAATGGGAAATACCGTTGTATCGGTTTTGAAACACTCTGTCCGTCTGTTGGGCAAATCTTATATACATACGGATTAAATGCTTCACAGTGTGTCAAATTATCCGTTTCCGTATGCCGTACAGGGCAGGGTAAAGTTTACTATCAAATAGAACGACCCCATGCAAAGCATATTAGGAAATACACGAAAGGCTGATATTACTTTCCACGACAATGGACGTATCAATATATCTGCCAGAGTGTCCAAGTTATTGGAATTGTCACATGGTGATGTAATTGATATAATGGACGGACAGGGTGAAATATATCTGTATGTCAAGCACCGTGTGCCGGTTGTCGGTAGGCACGAGGGGATGGTATTCCGTTCCAATAAGAACGGAAATCATTGTATAGCCTCATCCGTGATGCTCTGCCGTTACATAATTACAAGGTGCGGAGGAAGTGGAAAGGTACGGTTGTGTTGTGGGACTCCTGTAGAATTGCAACACTACGGGAAAGCATTGCCGATTATAATTAAATACATATTGTGATATGATTAAAGAGATTAAATACAATGGTTATACCGCCAATCCGTCCGACTACGCATGTCCGGACGGAGATTTGGCAACATCCATAGGCGTTATTCCCGAAGATGGTTCACTTAAATCTATATTGCCACCATCTGAGGTGTTCCGGCTTGAAAGTGGGGCATCTGTCATGTATATCCATGAAACGGCAAACATAAAACATTACATCATCTTCAAAAACAATGCGATTAGTTGGTGGGACGGCACAGATGAGCATGAACAGGTATCTCTTCGTACATTCAAAGAGATATACCAAATAAATGCCATTGGAAACACACTTCTCGTTTTGTCGGAAGATGGTATGCATTATTTCCTATGGAAAGGAAATGACGATGGGTATTTGTACCTCGGTACTAAAATTCCCGAATGCCCTTTGTCATTTGGTTTGCAAGGGGAAATGGTTCGCACGGATGAGTTCTCCATATCATTTGATGCCATTAACGAAGGTAGTATTTGGAATGAATTTTCAGATAGTAATAAAACACGAATAACAGACCAAGTACTTGCACATGTAAACAAGTTTATTGCAGAGAGGTCAACCAATAAAGGAAAATTCCTTTTCCCATTCTTTGTCCGATATGCCTATCGCCTATACGATGGAACTTTGACAATGCATTCTGCCCCTATTCTGATGATTGCTTCATCTGACCTCGCACCGCAGGTTTTTTGGACGCACCTAACAGGAAAGGGGAAATATACGGATGCACAGCTGCGTGTATGCGGAATGCTACACGACCTTGACTATGCAGTCATTCATAATTCACGGCTTGAAATGATTAAGAATTGGAGAGATATTGTTCGCTCGGTAGATGTTTTTGTTTCAAAACCGATTTATACATACGACCAAAACGGGAAATGCACACGGTTTGCTCAATCAGAAAGTTATAATTCTTATTGCGTATGCAAGCATACCAATCAGGCTGCATCAACTTCAAAATACCCTCTTCGTTATCAGCGTCATACATTCAATAAGCTGTATGCTTTTACTTTTGACCCGAACGGATTGACATATCCTGCCGGACATTTGATGATTCCTCGTAGGAGCATTGATGATGTCAAAGAGGATATTCGCTCCACATCACAGTTCTATTTACTTGAGAGTATTCCTGTAGAGCAGCTTACAACGGCACGGACAAAATTGGTTGTTGAGGAAGACTATTTGCAGTCACTTGTCACTCGTGAGGTTATGACGGACGATTATGATAGCCATGATAAATTGTTGCCTAATTATTCATTTGTGTATAACTCAAGGCTCAATCTTGCCAATATCAGGAAAGAACTATATGACTTATATAATATTGGGGCAATGATACCATATACCAATGGTTATGTCGCAATCTGGAATGGAATGCCACCTACTCAAATGGATGGGACGATGGGGGCGACCGTTTACTTTTACATAAAGCAGGATGGCCGGGACATTGTGGTTAGTGGAGAATCCTATCAGGTTTCATTTTATAGTCCTCCTTTCTTATTTTTGTTCTATCCCAATATAAACGCATATAAAGCAGTCATTGTAACTCATTATGGCGTTCCTATGTATTATGAGGTCACGTTGGAACAACATAAATTCCTCAATGGTTCTTTCTATTTTGCCGGTTGGGAAAATCCGAAAGAAGGTAGTAGCAGCTATCCTACTACAAGCCCATTGGCGGAAAGAATAATTGATTTGCCCAACAAAATATATACATCGGAAGTGAACAACCCGTTTCATTTTCCGGTACTCGGCATCAATACGGTTGGAACAGGAACTATTCTCGGCATTTGCGCTGCTGTGAAAGCATTGTCTGAAGGTCAGTTTGGACAGTTTCCTCTTTATGCCTTTACTACGGAAGGAGTATGGGCGTTGGAAGTGTCTGCTACAGGAACATACTCCGCCAAACAACCGATTACTCGTGATGTGGTCATTAATCCCGACAGCATTACCCAGATTGACACTGCCGTCCTGTTTGCAACCGATAGAGGTATTATGCACATCAGCGGCTCGTCCACACAATGTATATCCGACATCCTGAATACGGAGGATTTATTCAGCATTGCCGACCTGCCTAAGTCTGATGCGTTGATAAACATCTTCAACGAAAAATCCGATGAAAGCGAAAAGATTACACTCGCAGACATCACGCTGTTGCCGTTCAACGAATTTCTACGAGGTTGCCGTATGGTGTATGACTATACCCACCAGCACATCATCGTATATAACAGTGCAGTGCGTTATGCTTATGTTTTCTCTTTGAAGTCAAAATTGTGGGGTATGATGTATTCCGATATTGTGGCTAATGTCAATTCCTATCCCGAAGCATTTGCCATGGCGGAAGGTTCGAGATTGGTCGATTTCTCCAAGTCTAATGCTGAGAATATAACAACTCTCATTATAACTCGTCCATTCAAGATGGACAACCCTGATTCGTTTAAAACTATAAACGCCGTCATACAGCGCGGTATGTTCCACTCGACCCATATTCAGCAGGTGCTGTATGGTTCAAACGACCTCATACATTGGCACGTTGTATGGAGCAGCGTGGATAACATTATGCGAGGCTTCCGGGGGACACCCTATAAAGCCTACCGTCTTGCTCTTGTCTGCCGTTTTGATAAAGCGGAAAGCATATACGGATGTACCGTTGCGTTCGAGCCACGTATGTCAAACCAAGTACGATAGTTTTCAGGTAAAACAGATTGTTTATAAAGGAGAAAGAGCCGGGATGCGTGATGCACCTCGGCTCTTGTCTATTAAAACGGCTTGCATTTCCGTCTTATCTTGCCTTTCCTTGATACAAGCGATGTCTGTATCTTGCTTTTCAGTTCTTTGAATTTCCCCTCCCAATTCGCTTGACTACCTGGATTGGTGATGCTCATCCAATCGGCAAGCACCCTGCATACAAGATATTCATGTATCAGATGATTTAGTAACTGCACGGTCGTCATTGAAAAGCCAACCGGCAAATTCAGTACAATATCGTATGCTTCAGGAGCAGTCAGTACATTATCGAAATTTTCTTGCGTCTCGCCTATTTCCGTTTTTGTATAGGGAAAAAGCATTTCCACACATTCGGCATGGGCAAGATTCAGTACCCTTGTTACCCGGTCGATATTTCCTTTCTGACCGATGTCGAATACCTGATGCCGGGCGTGTACATCGTCTGTTTTCATGATGTCGCCCTCAACAAACGAATAGTTCTCGGCATCATATATCAGTTCCGACCGTTTGAATGTCAGCGTTACAGATTTAGTCTGTAGCTGATTATCACTACAGCAATACATTATCAACTATATGTAGGGCGTTCAGGGCGACTGCGCTTATACAAAGCACGCTTCACATTCTCTAACGATACTCCTGAATGGGAAATATAGGTTTCTGCATCCTCCTTGTTTGTAATGGCGAACCAATCTCCAAGAGCCATGTCCACAAGGTAAGAATGTATGCCGTTTCCCAATGCGTCTGCCGATGAGTTGTTGTAGTTGCTTGGCAGCTCAAACGAAAGTTCAAGCACTCCGTCATTGTCAATCTGTTCGGCAATTAGGTTATCGCTCGTGGTTTTGTCTTCCGACAGATACTCTCCGAGCAGACTTTTCAAAGCCGAGAAAGCGTTGGCCAAGGAACGGCGGATTTGGTAGCTGTTCTCATCATCATCACTTGCTTGCATGTTCGAGGCAGCTTCGTATGTCTTTTTGCCTTCTGCCTCTCGTGCCTGTCCTGTCAAGTATGCCTTATTCTGAATGTCATAGATAAGTTCTTTAACTTGTTGCGTGACGGTCAATGTCTTTTTATTCTCTGCCATAATACATTTATTTAATTGTTACTCGTATCGTATGTAGGGCGCATTGGCTTTTTCTTGAAAAACGCTTTGCGCATGATGTCTTCCAAATAGGTGGCGGCTTCCGAAGCATATCCGGTTGCTTCACTCTTGTTGGTAAATGTGTACCATTTGGCCGTAATGTTCATCACAAAAAATGAAAATAGGCTGCGTTGCATACTGGCAGTCAGACTGTCATCGAATGCTGTTGATAGACCTAATGTCAAAGAATACTCACCGTTCGTTTCTTCCTCCGATATAAGTACCTTTTTCAAACTGTTGCAAACCATATTCTTGCACTCGTTCCAAAAGCGTTCAAGGATGGATTTATCCTCTTCGGTGGTTGAAATGGTCTCGTAGGCATGTTCATCGTCCATCTTTGCCCCTGTGTATTCCGTAGTCTTTGCCACTTCCTCATACACGGTTTCTTTATTTATTGTCAATACTATTTCCATATTCAAAAACTAAATAGATTATATGATATACCTACACCAACGTAGGGGGCGAACTGTGGCGTTCCTCTCAAAGTCATCCCGTAGCCCACCTGTATGCCGATGCTCCATCGCTTTGTCTTCGGGCGTTTGGTTATGGTCATGGTTTCGTGCGGCATACGTAATATCAGGCTGTCAAGACTTGCATTGTACCCGCTCACGTATGCTGTATAGGTGTCGCCCTCATATTTGGTTTGCGTGATGGGTACCTGCACCTCTACACTGTCGGCTGAAATCTTTTCGCCCATATCCTCGAAATGGTCTTTGTTTAGGAAATTCACTTCCTCATCATCGGGAACGCTTTTGCAGAAATTTTGTACACTATCCTGCAATATTTGGGGCTTTTCGGGAAATTTCTGTACGCTTTTTGGCAATTTAGGAACGCTTACAGGCAATTTTGCCGTAATGCTACCAAGCGGCTTTTCTTCTTTCGGGGCAGGTTGGTGGTAAGCGATAGTATCAAATATCGTTACCCTCATCGTGTCCGGCACAGGCGTTCCGCTTTTGTCGCCGATGATACCCCTGCCGCCGTTCCACAGAACAGAGCCGATAAGCAGCACCAACAGCACGCACAACAATATGTTTTTAGTCCTTTCCATACTTGTAATCCCAATCCATCAATGCTGCAACGTGAGTTCGCACAATAGCATCACGCCCCTTGTCTGAAGTAAGGTAAGCTACATCCTGTTCATTGTCCATGAAAAAGTTTTCCGTAAGGACGGCGGGGCATTTTGTTTTGCGTAGGATATAGAAAGCCTCTTCCCAGTCAGGGTCACCGTCCGATAAATCCTTACGGATTGTAAGTCCGGCAAAATTCTTTTCCGCTTCGGCATACAGCATGGTGGCAAGTTCATCGCTCTTGGTTTTGCCTTTGCTTGTGTAGGCACTCCAACCACGAGCCTTTCCCCATTCACCGTTTTTCGATGCGTTGCAATGAATGGAAACAAGCACCACATTCTCTGCGCCAAAACGTCCGCAAATCTCATTCACACGCCTTACTCGTTCTTCAAGGGGTATGTCTTCGCTTTCGGTTACAATGCGTTCCGCATCAATGCCCAAAAATTTCAACTCTCCCTCGATGCTTTTTGCTATTTCTCGTGCGTAGCTGTATTCTCTGAACTTACCGTCAGGACTACGCTTTCCCGTAGTATTCTCGCCATGTCCGTTGTCAATCAATATCTTCATGCTTGGTAATTTATTGGGTTAGTATTCGCTTGGTGGAATCCTGTCTGCACAACCGTGTTTGTTGCATTTTCTAAATTCCAGTGCCTGATTCTGAACGGCAAGCTCGCTGTTCTTTTCGCTTAGTTCGCGGATAGTGTCGCGATATTTGGTTATCTCAGTATAAAGGTGGTCAATCTTTGCGTCCAGTTCGGCAACCCGCTTTTCTTTCTTCTCGTACAATTCTTTCCACTCCGCAGCATAAGCTGTGATGTTGTCTGCCTCGGTTTTTTTCGCCTCGGCATCTGCTTTTTTTGCCTTGCTTTTAATCAATAGTAAGGGCAATATCACTAACGTGATGAGAGAACCGATAACTTGTATAATCGTGCTTAATTGCTCCATATCAAAGTTCCTCCAATTAAACATCCCAAACAAACTCCGGCTATCGTTAAACCGAAATCAATCCAATCCCATTTGCCGCCATGCGCCTTGTCCTTATATTCCAATGCACCTGCCGTCAATACTCCGGCATACATTGCAGTAAACCAACCGAATGCAAAAATGCCGATAATCAGTCCTCCAATGAGGTGTTTCCACCTGTTGCTCATTCCGAGCCAATCAATAAACTTTTTCATTGTCATCGCTATTTTAAATTAAACATAGTCCAATCCACACTGTCTTTTTCCCTCCATCCGTCCTGAACGGTCTTTATCACATAGGCACACACCGATTGGGAGAACGCAATAAAATCATCTGCATTCTCGAAAGTGTGATAGATGGGCGTACCATCTTCCTGTTCGTTGATTTTTAGGGTAAGCGGATAAGGGATGTTTTCACTTCGCTCTATGGCGGAAAAGTTCAGTTGGTTCTCAGGAGAAAGGTATATCGGCTTCCCGTTCCAAATAAAGCCGTTTATAATCTTCTCCTCCGTTGTCTTGTTTATAGCGGACACGACAATCTCTTTGACCTCGGAAAGTGTAGGCTTGCGGTTGAATGTATGCCTGTATTCCCAACCGCTTTCACTCTTTTCATCGTCTTTCCAAAAGCCAAAAAACAATATCCACTTGGAGCGTCCTGTACGCACAAGACAATCCTGCCGCTGCTTTGTGCCGTAAATCTTTTCCATTTTTGTGAGTTTTGATTTCAGGCAAAAATAGCGGAATCCAAGTGGATTGATATGTTATCCTTTTACCATCAGGTAAAATTGTATTTTCTCTTTCCTCCGTCAAATACCTCGCATTTGAGAACCGTTTCAAATGGGAAACCATCTTCAATATCGCTGATTTGGTCAAGAATGCCTTTCATCTCAACTGAAGCGGTAAAAAACTTTCCCCATTCTTGGGTCGTAGGATTTCGGAAAGATACGAGATAACGGTCTTCTCCCTCTTTGGTATCTATACCCGTTTCAAAATCATGTATCTCAATAGGTATATTTACGATGTCACTCAATCTCATTACTTTGCCGGGAAAGCGTTTCTTTCCGTCAGCAGGAGTATATGTAACTCCCATTTCTGAAAATTTCTTCATTTTCTTGTTTGTAAGTATATAAAACAAATGTTTGCAATCAGCATGGCAAGCCATACCTTTGAATGAGCCTATGATTTCCTGCCTCCTTTTGCGTGATTTGACTTTGGCAAGATTTCTGGCGGCATTCTGTTTCGTCCGTTTCCTTAGCAAGGAATAGTCACCGAAATTCACATAACCCAAAGCATCCATGCCGGATGAAATGGGGGCGACTTTCTCGCTGGGCTTGATGGTCAGTCCAAGTTTGGCACTTTCTTCATGTAGGCAATTCCTTAGTCTCCACAACTCCTTTTTGCTCTCGCCGAGGATAAAGGTGTCATCACAAAAACGGAAATAATATGACGCACCGTGCAGTTCTATCATCGCATGGTCAAGGTCATTTAGATACAGGTTGCCGAAAAACTGGGAGGAACGAAGCCCCTTGCTGATACCGGCATCTGCATCGGGATATAAAACTTTGACAAAATTCTCCAATATCGGTAGTAAAATCGGGTCAGCGATGTATTTTCTGATTTTGTCTATCAATATGCTATGAACGATATGGTCATAGTAACCTTGATAATCTGATTGATAGAAGTATTTTAGGTTTGGATTTGCTTTCATTGCAGCTTGAATGGCATGAAACAAGCCTTGCGGACCTCTTCCCTTGATGGAAGCCGCTGTTGTTTCTATCAAAATGGGAGTAAGTTTTTCCTCTATGATTTCCATAATGGCATTGCTGCCCATCCTTTCAAAGACAGCAGGGGCTTGGACTGTCCGTATTTTAGGACCGTCTTTCGTTTCAAAGGATTTTAGCGTGTTGACTCGGAAAGTTCCATTTCCTATCTGTTCTTTCATTTTTGCAAGTATGGTATCTCGATTGAGTACATATCGTACTTGGCGTGCTGTGTACTTCTTTCCATCTATTACAATCGAGTTCCTTTTTTCTGCTTCGGTAGAGGATTGGCTGAGGTTTGACAGCACACGCTTGAATGACGACAATAGGTTTTCTTCCGTTATTATTTCGGGGATGAGGTTGTATAAAGGATAACTGACCGAAGGTGTTCCCCCGGTCAGTCCTATAAAATTGTCCGTATCATCATAGACCGCCTTCCGGTCCCGTGAGGAGGATATGAAACCCTCCTCACTTGTGGTTAAAGATATGTTCCGGCTTTCCATAAATAATATATTATAATGCTTTTGCCGAGGCGCGAACCCCTCGGAGAATATAATTGCCCAACTCGTAGGCGTATAGGGTCTCCGATTAGTTAACCATCAGAATTTGAGCCGACCACCGTAGTTCGTGTTCGAGTTCGAAGATGCGTTGTTCGCGTTCGCATAAGCGAGACCGGAGTTCGCATTCGAGTTGTTGCCAGACCGAAGAACACAGCGGCGCGCGGGGTTGTCTGCCTTTATGTATCAAATGGCGAATTTCCCTAAACCTACTATTTCAAGGTTGATACTCATTCCCATTGCACGAAATACTTTTCTGATTGTCTGTATGGTAAGATTGCTTCCTTTCTCAATGCGAGAAATCTGCGCTTTCTTAACTCCAATCATTTCGCCAAGCTGTTCCTGAGTGATGTTTCTTGATTCACGGGCTTGTTTGATTGCCTCACCAATCAAGAACGCATCAACCTTTGCTTCATATTCATCACGTCTTGGAGTTCCTTTAACCCCAATTACGCTGTCCAGCATTTCTTTGTGAGTGTAAAGTTTCATATCTTCTGCTTTTTATCGTTAAAATACTGTTTTCTAATATTCTCTGCCTTATCAATTTCTTTTGATGGGGTCTTCTGCGTTTTCTTTATAAAGCCGTGAGTGGCAATTACCAAAGTGTCCTCTTCTGTATCCCAAAATGCCAAAAGCCGATAACAGATGCTATTGTAAAGCGTTCTGAACTCCCAAATATCCGTACCTTCCAATTTCTTAAAAAGTTCTTTGTCTATGACAACTCTACTTTTGAAGATATTATAAGCGATTTTATCTTGTACCTTCTCCGGCAAAGAATGGATAAATTCATAAGCTTCTTCTGTATAAACTATTTTGAATCTCGTTTCCATTATTAACTTGATTTCCTTTTGCAAAGGTAATAAACAGTTTACATATAAAGAAACTTTTCGCTGTCTTTTTACATGAATGATTTATAATCGACTCGCTTCGCGAGAATAAAGAAAGAGGGAGCAGCCTTACGGCTCTCCCTCTGACGCTTTTTACAAACTCACGAGTTCCGCTCTATTCTATAATGACGAATTTTCCGCGGAAGGCGAGCCGACCACCGCAGTACGTGATCGAGTACGAAGACGCGAAGTTCGCGACCGCATAAGCGAGACCGGAGCTCGCACTCGAGTTGTTGCCAGACCGAAGAACACAGCGGCCTTTGCTGCTGTTTATCCAGAATCCTGCAGCATAATTGGTCACAAACATACTGGTATCACTCGCATGTACTCTTCGCGGCAGAATGTCACATTTTGCTCCATGTACCAAACGTACAATATTATGCCCGTTTGCCGAGTTCGCAGTCATTACGGTACGCTCTGTTTTCTTTATCGGATCATAAATATGCGCTGTGTAGTCAGACGGATATGAAGAATCATTTTCCGGACATCTCGCTTTGTAGAACTGCTCATAATTACTCACATTGATGGCTATATTATCCATCCATTCTGACTGACAGCCCACATACCCTTTCAACCCCATGATTGAGTTCAGCGAGTTTCCTGTATTCTTGCTGTCTGCCATACCTATATTGTCCAGCTTGTTCAGGTTGCTGCCAAAGCCACCGTTACCTACAAGTGCCTGCTCATTTGTTGTCCCGCTTAGAGCCCACCACAGATTGCTTATTTCCTTATTCTGCTCATAGTCTATCAGCTGATACCCGTCTTCCCTGAGTCTGCACAGATTCTGGAAATCCTTGAATGTGTAGTTCAGGCTACCTTTAGGAGCCTCGATAGGATTCCCCTCGCTGTCGTACTTCCACTCACCGGAAGTGGATGAGACATTGTTGCCGACTTTCGCTGTGACATTTCCCGATAAACTTCTTGCTCTTTTCATACCGTCCGTAGTTACCGGATATATGCCTACCAGACTGTCATTGTCACCTACCTCATGCTCTGTCCATTCCGGTTCTATTGCTTCAATATTACTGCTGTCTACAGCAAGACATTCAATATCTTTAATATCCCGGAACGAAGTAAAATAAAACCATTTTGAGCCTCCGGGCACGTCACAGAACAAATAGTCTCCTGTCAGGAAATCAAAATAGGCGTGGCTCACGTTCATGATAAACGTACCGGTCACCCGGTTGTTTTCGTCTGTGAACACACCTCCTAGGCGAGCGTGATTCACCCCAGGCCATCTCACCTGTTTCATTCCCTTCACGTCCATCCTGTAGCTGTTCGTGTTCGCAGCCGTGCTTATCACGTCTTCTCCCATGAGTTCTCCAGCAACTGCATCACTTGCATATACGCCCGTGTTCTCCCTGTACAGCATTTCCGACAGCTTCTGCTTACGGGTGTTCTGTGCGGTCGACAGCGGTTCCTCCTCCGTAGTCGATGGTATGAAGTATTTTGCCTGGTTCTTATAATCATTCACTCCCTTGTACCAGTGGTGCGGTGCATGCCAGAATATGTCAAAGCCTTCTCCGGCTGAGTCCGTAATGTCGAAGCTGTTTCCGTTCTTCAGATAGTTGAAGTCTTCATCACTTAGCTGTACGCCTTCAAGCTGCTTCAGTTTGGTATTATACGAACATTTGTACGCATGACATCCTTCTCTTATTTTGAGTATGTGTCCGCTTGCCACATAGCTGTTCCCGTAGTCTGCTCCTGTCTTGTTCTCCGGATTGCTGTACCTTTCACAAGAATCACTCTCCACAACATCGCTGATTTTTACGATGGAGAATTGAGAGTTGTGAAGTTCAAGTTGGGGAAAATAGGCAGCAAACGCATTTATTTCGTCTGTTTCCACAAGTTCGCTCAATATCCAACGGCCGGTAATACCACTGCACTGTTCCTTTTCATCGTAGGCATTTCCGTTTGCATCAAGTCCGATAGCACCGCTTTCCTTGATGGAACGCAACAGTCCGACACTGGCGGTTGCATTCACATTGGGAATCCGGACGGTCTTTAGCGCACTCGCATTGACTATCTGTTCCAATAGCGTCATGGCATCTACATACGGACACTCATTGACAAATATCTTTGTTATCTTGGCTACACCACCGAGCGTCAGTCCACCGGGATAGGTAAGGTTGGGCAGGTTGTTCAGCACGAGTTCCGTTATTGTTTCCGGAAGCGTAAGTTTGTCTATCGGCGATGTTTCAGCCAGTGTGATGGCAGAAAGTCCAGTATTGTCGGCATATACGGAAACCAGACGCGGACACTTCGATGCGTTGACGGTCTGCACTTCTGTGTTGCGCACATCAAGAATGCGCAAGAACGGCATATCACCCAAATCAAGGTTGGTCATATAGCCTGTGTTACCGGGCGACATCGTCCAATTGCCATGAGACTCTCCACCCACATACAATTCCTGCAACAACGACATCTTGGGCAATGTGTTTCCAAATTGGGGGTCGATACTGACTTCACTCAAATCAAGCATACTCATTCGGTCTGCCTGATAGATGTATAGCATAATGTTTTCTCCGTGTTGAAAGTTTGTGAAAACACCTTCTTCTCCGGCTTTAAGGTAAATGCCTTCCGTGATATTTCCGCTGTCGTTACCAATGCCGAAATATCCGCTCTTTGCTGCCTTGAAGCGGATGACGGCACCTTCTTTTGCACCGATACGTCCACCGATATAACCACTCTCCGCCTTGAAGTCGCCGCAGCGGTAGTAGCCGTCACGGATGCGCCAACGTTGTTCAATAAATGCCGGTAGTGAGGTTAGACCCAAGCCTTGCAGGGCATAGAAATAAAGGTCTCTGTACCCTGTATATTTAATATACTTGCGTTCTCCGTCATAGCTTGATACCACTTTCTGCCATTTCTTCAGGCGTTCTGTCACGAAATAGTGCATAGCCCCTTTAGGTGAGAAAGGACCCGCGCCTATACCGAGCGTGTCAGGCAGGGAGCGCATGGTGTCGGCTATGGCCGGCAAGGTAATGGTATTGCCGTTTTGGTCAACTTCCATTGTCTGCTGTCCTCTTATATCGTTCCATAGCACAGAACCTCGTCCTGCGTATGCACTGTTTGTCAAATCGCCGGGGTCAACTTCCGGGTCAATGGTTTGTCCACCGTCATTATCCTTTCCGTTGCAGGTGTCGCAATCATATACCTTGTTGCAGTACATTCGTCTTGCCTCCATACCGTTTGCTCCACTATATATACCGTCTTTCACGCTGCATCCGTCCTCCAAGAAGAACATGGGCTGCATATTCTTTGCTTGTTGGTCAACAGCGGCAAGGTAGTCGGTAAACAGGTAGTATGATACCAACGAATAAGGACTGATGTATTTCCACATTTGCGTCTTCCATATCTCCTGCCATTTCCCTACAAGTTCTTTCTTGGCATAGTCGCAGCTGTCGCAGAATTTAAGTACTTGGTACAGGTCGAACGGTACTTTCCGTCCCATGGCCAGGTCTATCTGCAACTGGTCATCGTCAATCATACACTCGAAGTAACGTGTCCACATCGGGTAGGTTTCCTGTCCGAGTTTCAGTTTGGTAACCCAAGAGGCCTCGGCGGTGGTCGGCTCCATCATGTCGGCAACACTTCCCACTCCCTGCCACCAGTTCATGGCATCATAGGTCAGAAGTTCGTAACCACTCACGGGGTTAAGTACTTTCCCGGTAATCTGCCATTTGCCGCCAACCTGTTTCATTTCTCCGGTTTGTGCAGTCCATTCACCTCTCTCATATGCCATAAAGCGATAATCCTGTCCGCAATACAATGATAAAAGATATAGTTTATCCTTATTTGTTGTTCCATCATTCTTGAAACGAGTTTCTATCTGGTCAAGATTCTCTTCTTCTTTACCAAAGTATTCTACAAAGTCTCCATAATTGATGCAACCTTTATTGTATCCGGGAGTATCTTTAAAACCAAGCGCAACCTGCTCGCCTTTGTCTTCTTTCCAGTTTCCTTTGGCGTGAAACCATGCATCGGTAAGGCTTTCTTGTGTCGCACGGAATGCGGCAATGGGATGATTGGCTGTCGAATGGTTCATCTGCAATCCTTTCAACGAGACATCGCTTTTTGTCCAAGTGCCGTCAAATGCACGCTGTGCCGGAGTAAGGTAATCACTTCCAAGAGCACGGAAAGTGGCATTCATCAGGTCGCATACACCGCAGTCGTTTGCCCCGGAACTGTCAGAATAGTCCACCTTTACTGTGATAATCTTCACAGGAATAGTATTTTCTCCTACACGCACATAGCCTATTTTCATAAGTTCGTATGAAATTCGGGCATCTTCGTTGTCATAGTCCGGGTAGATAGGTGTAACTTCCCAACCTTCATTTTTCTGAAGATAGAAGCGGTCGTTCTTGATAGGTCGCTTTGCCGATGTTGTTCCCTGTCTTCTCCATTGTACATTGATTGCCTTGAAACTTCTCCATGGTCGTTTCGGGTCATAGTAGAATAGTGTACATTTGAATTTCTTGCTCGTATCTATGTCACCGTCAAATGTGTCAAAGGTCTGCTGGTCTGCCACCACTACATAATAAGGCATTCCCTTGGCAGAAAGGGCTTCTATGGTGGGGCGGTTTTGCGTGTCAAGCACGTTCTCTTTCTCGTATTCCACAACCATGGCAGTGGTGTCTGTCAGTTTGCACAAGTAGTTTTGGAACGCCTGTGCCCATTCATAATGACTCTCGTAGGCAAGCATATAGTACAGGTATAGGTCTCCTTCCGTACCGTTGAACGTAACGGTTCTGTTGTTAAGGATTGCACCACTGTCACTGATATAACCGATACAGCCCACTTCTTCTCCGTTCAAATACAACTTCATGCAGGAGTAATTGCTTCCACCCCGTGATACATAAATGGTGGACGGTTCGACAACTACTGCCATCGTGATTTTCTCGCCAGAGCGAAAGCTGCGCTCAACTAAGGCAGGCTGTCCTGTTTTACAGTAGATAGCAGCTTTGTTGCCGCATACATAGAAACCTGCACCGCTATCAGCATCATAGCACTCTATGAGTTTTGCATCCGCTTCCTTGATGTTCTTGGTGGCAAATGCGAATTGGACGGCACAACCTGTAGTCCGTTCGGTGGCGGAATTCCCGAAAGGGTGGTAGTCCAATATCTCCGCTTTTACATTCTCTGCTATGCGTAGGCATCGTTCGCCCAAGTAGTCCGTAAAACCGTTACTTGACCAGTTTGCACCCCTTACATCCATCGTTATGCCGTTGTTCTCTATGGTATGGTCGCTCTCGCTGTTGCTGCGTGCGGAAAAATCATATCCGAACAAAGCCCCGTCCTTGATTGCCATGTCAATGGCACTCCCTTTTACAATCACCTTGATTTCATTGGTGGACACGTTTCCACTTTCTGCATGTACGGTAATGCTCTGGCTTCCGTCCGTGCTGTATCCGCTTATCTGCTTGTTCACGGTAAGCGTTTCGGCAATCATGGCTTCCACGGATGTCACTTTCTCATCGTCATAGAAGACATCCACGTGCGTTTCCGTCTTGCCCGATGTGTATGCGGCGACTTCTACAGTCAGGTTGTCATACAGACGGAGCGTACCGTTGTTGGTGTCGTTGAACCGGATTGCCACAATAGGAGTGGTGTTGTCAGCATCAACGCACATGATGGCGGAGTAAATGGTATTGCCCCTTACCCCGGATTTGGCTTCCGTTCCGTAGATGCGTACCTGGTATGCTCCGTGTGTCATCCGCTCGCCGCCGCCGAACACGTTGCTCGGATTGACGGATATGCTTTTGGTGTAACTGTCATTGACTGTTGCTTCGCCCAGTTTCTTCCATTCCCCGTTGTAAAGCATTTCCACCGTGGCACGTATGGATGAGGTGTTGTTGGGAAACTTGTAGAATTGTCCTATATTCTTTGCCGTACCTCCTACGGTCAATGCGGTACTGCTTGTGTAGTTGAGCGGCATAGGCTGTTCCACGGTAATATCCACAGCTACAATGGTAATGGCTTTCTTTTTGGTATTGCCGTCCGCATCGGTAGCCTGAACAAAGAAACTCTTGGATGCGGCACTGCTGAAGTACTCAGTAAAGTCAAGTTCAAACTTGTAGTCCGTTGCACTTGCTGAGCCGGTTTCGTTCATTGCCTCGCTATACAGGGTAAGTCCTGTGCTTGCATCAATGATTGAAACATTACGGATAACGCCAAGCACTTCGTTACCGTCCGGGTAACTGACACTACGCAAGGCTACATTGATTTTTATCTCAGAACCGAACGCCACAATGGGGGCGGCTTCCTCAAAGTAGATGGATAGGGTGCTGTCTTCGCTCGAACCGCCGCCTCCGCCGTTCTTCGGAATCTTAAGTACTACATCTTCTATTTGTCCTCCATTCAGATTCACGGCTTTGTAGTAGATATATTCCTCATCACTTTCTTCATCAAATCCACCGATTGATTTTTCCTGCATGGCGTATGCGCCTCCTGTGGAAAGGGCATCTTTTCCTCCTTCTTCCGGTTTATCGGATGTTTCCACGTTGCTTCCTCCGCCACCGAATGCTACCCATGGTTTCAAGTCCTCCGGTGTTATGTCGCTCGCTTCACGTGTAAATTGGTAGGTGAGCCACACGGGTGCACCGTTCTTGTCGCTTTCTGCAGTCTTGAACGTAAGGATGATACCGCTTTTAAGATAAACTTCCCCATTCTCCTTTTCAAAGTCTGACACGGCTTTGATGGCTGTTGACAAAGTGTATTCCACATTTCCGCACAGGGCATTTACATTGATTATATCGCCTATGCCCTTGCCTCCACCTGCGCCGAAATCGCTCCAGTTGTTTTCTTTAAACCAGTCCGATGTATCAGTCCATTGTTTGGAAACCCATCCGGATTCCGTCAGGAAGGTCAATACAACACCTGGTATTTTCAATGCCGGTGAATATTCGGAGGCGGAACATCGGTCAAGGGCAACGGAAAATGTTATCTCCCTGTCTGCAAGGTCAAACAGCTGGTTGACATTTACAATACTACGTGCCACGATTTGCTTGTTTTGCGAAAGAATGTTTTTTCTGTTTTCTTCCACCTGCTTCATATCCTCCTGCAGCTTTGCACCTTCATCGCCGGGAAATGCAGTAGAACTTGTGTGACCAAGTGCAAGGTCTGAACCAATTGAAGTCAGTTGCTTACCGCTCCAACGATAACTTTTTCCATCTTCTTCACATAGAAAGACTTTGCCGGAAGAGGGTATTCGCCCGTTTGTACTTGCCGTACCGAAAACATCTGCATTCAACCAGTTGTTATAATAAGTAGCAGCCTCGGATTCTCCGATTGTCGGAACGAATGCAAGCACAAAGCAACCATGTTCCTTATCATATACAACTTTACAACCCTCATCGTTGGAATTTTTGTCTATGGATTCATTTTTTACAGTAATGCCTACGGAAATGCCATAAAAATCTACCACGTCATCAATGTATCCGGGCAAGTGTCGACTCGGTACTTTCCCTTGTTCGTCAAGAGGGGCGATTCCTCCGTTTTCACCTTTTGAATCTTTGAAAGAGTTCAGTTGGCTTCCAACTTCATTCGCCTTGTTGTTTGCCTTGTTTGCGGTATCCTTGGTTGTGTTTACTTGGTCTTGCAACGAGTTGACGCTATCACCAAGCGTGGTGAGGTTGGTGTCTTGCGCTTTGTTGCGGGCCTCTATATCCGTAATGTCGTCCTGCAGTTTGGTTATATCCTCTTGCAGTTTTTCCACAGCCTCATTATATTGACCGCTGTCTATAGTTGGGTTGCCTCCACTTTGTCCGGTAGGCACCCATTCTCCACCATCTGCAACATAAATGGGGGCCGGCAATGAAACTCCTACAAGTGCCCACCAGCCATCATGCGGAAAAGGATAGGCTGCTTTTAGTTTTTCAACGGTAGTGTACAGACCTTTTCCTGCTCCTTTGATATTTTTGGCTTCAAGCCAACCATCTACGACAACATTTCCTTTCAGATGGGTTTTTCCTTGGACAGTAGCATCGCCTCCTATTGCCGTATTGCGACCTACTGATACATCACCATCTATATGCTTTGATTCGTAACTCATATTAATACAGATTTTGCCAATTCGTTCAATGCGGCACTTTTCTCCGCATCACCGAATGTAGTTAATACTAATGCTGCTATGGTATATACCACAGCGTTGTAACATCGTCCGCAAATTTCTATCGCGCCGTATTTGTCAATCTTCGGATAAGGTAGATACACGGCACGGCTTACTTTTGCTTTTGTCGTCTTGCATGAATAAAATTCCATCACTCTTCCTTCCGGGCGTATGGAAATGGCACAGACAGGGCGTTGGTACGTACCCCTGATACCTTTAAATCTGGAAGATTGTCTTGCATATTCCGGGTCATCGGTATTTATGGGATAAAATACCGCACGTTCCCAGTCATCCATTTGGAAAACGACAAAACGCATGAAATCCTCCGGAAGCAGTATCCATCCGCTTTCATGCTCTTTCCAAAATACAGCATCACCGAAGTTGTGTCCGCCGTCAAGCAGATAGGGAGGTGCGGAACTGTGTACACGCTTTACGGCTTCCACAATCTTGGACTTGATGATGTCGTTGAGTGCAAGCGTGTCCACGTCACCGATTGCTGCCAATGTGTCACTTGCCATGTTTTGGTCAAGTGCGATACGGACATCTTTCGCTATGTCGTCAAGTTGATAGACTGTCATGCTCTTTTATCCGGTTATGACAATCCTTCAAACTCAATTCCGTTTGCGGCTGCCTGTTCAGTAATTGCTTTCATGCTGCGCATGGCTGTTCGGCTGATGCCGAATGTATCGGCAAGATAATCTTTTGCTGCGGACAGGTCGCTCACTTTCACTTTTTTCAGGGTTGGGTCATTCCCATCTGTGGTTTCTCCGTCCTGACAGTCTTCTCCTGTTACTTGGTTATCGACAGTTGGAATTTCTTTATCTTGCAGATTTTCTTCTGTTTTTGCATTTATCTTTTCACTTTCATCCTGCATACTGTGTAGCCGGAACAACTTTCCAAAATTGTAATGTTTTTCGATGGCACGCATTATGTCCTCGTTGTCTGTTGTAAACAGGCTGCTACCGTTGGACAGAGGTGTGAACGAAATATGCAGGTTCTTCTTACTTGGAAGCACTACGTTGATACTCACGTTGGTGTTCGCTTTATAGGTTTTAATCATATACTTGTAAATTAAAAAAGGGATGGGACTCCTTATCCCATCCCCGGTTATTGATTTCTTTTTGTGGATTATTAAGGCTCTTCAACAGGAGCTTTGGCAAGACGCATTCTTGCATGTGCTTTTGCATAGCGCAAGTACAAGCAGCTTACTTCTTGGATTACTACTGCATCGGTACGGCGGATACCGGCTTTCTGCAAGTCAAGTACGTTTCTTGCCCAAGAGATATGTGTTTTCTTCGACAGGTATTCCGGGTCCATTGCAAAGCCGCAGTCGCTCATGCCATTCACGTCAAATAGTTCGTGATGAATGGTCAGTACCTCTCCGAAATCGGTATCCCAAGATTTGAATTTCAAATTCCAAACCTCAACAGTGTCTTTCAGGCGGAACTTCTCACTCTTGATTTTCGAGAATGCAGACAGCATATCGCTACCGCAGAAAAGGATTTTGCGTTTGTTGCCGATACCTGTACCCACAAAGAGGTCTTTGGTAATATCCACAAGGTTTTCATCGGTAATGATGGCGCACTGCTTGTCCGCATTCCATTCGCCCACTTCGATGTCTTTGCCAGCCATCCACCATATACCGCCTGTAAACCAAGTGTTCATACCGTCCTTGGCAATATGCTTGATGACATTCTTGACACCGAACAGATAGGTATTCTCCATGGCGAGGCGCATATCATATACACCGTCCTCCTCAATGTCCGAGAAATTCCAGTTCACTTCCTTGGCGGCAATCTTGTCAAAGGTGGACTGCTCTACCTGAATCATGAAGTTCTGACAATACTGGGTTTCAGGCATCGGGATATTGTTGAAGCGTCCTGTCTGTACATCCAACTCACCACAAGCCTTACCCATACGAACAAGTGTTGTTCCTGAAGGAATCTCCGGTACAAGGATTGGTTGCTTACTCGAACTGTCCATGTCACCGTTAACAGCATACACGGTTGGTAAGTTTGTTGAGCTATCTTTACCGCATACACATAATACAAGGTCGGGAACATTGCTGTCTTCCAGCCCGTATTTTGTTCCATCCGGCTTCGTAATGGCTTTCACACCTACTACTCGAATGGTATCATCCAGAGTAAACATGTTCAGGTCATCTACCGGAAGGGAGGTGCTGGCTCCGTTCAGCATCTTTTCTACTTTCTTGTTGGTACTGCACTTGATTTCTCTTGTGCCTACGCTGTAATACTTAACTTCGAAAGAGTTTGTACTACTTGATTTTGCATAACGGCTGATTTGGTCGATAGGAGTTGCCATCGGACGTATCTTCACGATACGTTTGTCCACATCGCTCAAATAAAAATTTGAGTCACCATCCGTTCTGCCTGCGGTTTCCGTTGCGATACCGTCTGTTCCGCCCGTACCGTCAGCTCCGGCTGTTGTTTTACCTGCATCAGGGAGTTCGGAGGCGTTGGCCATGAACACACCGCTTGATGCGCCTGTCACAAATGCCAATACCATCAGCATGATGCGACACAGAAAACTTGTTGCTTTCTTCATTGCTCTTTTAATTTTTGAAAAGTGAATAAATAGAATTGATTTTACTTGTTTGTCCTGCGTTTTTCTCCGCCACGTTCCCAAATGTTCTGAGTTCCGTAGTTTTGGTCAATGACACCCAAATCTGGCATTTCTCTTGTGCCGCCTTTGCCTCCTCCGTTCTTGCTGCTGAGATTGGCCGTGCCGTCATTCTTGCTGCCCTTGCGCAACTTTTCTTCAATCTTGGTGTTGCGGCCTCTTACTTCGCCTTCTCGGTCTGCCTGTTCCACATCGCTGTCATGCCGGATGGCTTTGAGTGCCATTGCCACGCTCTCACGTGTGAACTTGCCCATGATTCCGTCACGCACAATGCCGACAAGGAAATCCATTGCACTGTCAATGTCCTCATCAGATAGTCCTTCATCTTGCTGCATGGTTTCAAGGGTGGTCAAAGTCTCGTTGAGGTTCTTCTGATACTCTCCCTCGTACTCTTTCTCTTGGGCGATGCGTTCTGCAAACTCCTTATTGGCGGCTGCAAGTGCCTCCTGCTTTTCGGGGTCTTCAAGTGCGGCCTTGAAATCATCCCCGAATTTACGTACCATACCGATGATAGGGTCTTCGCCCTTTCTCCAGTCGGTAAGAAAAGCGGCACTGCGCGGGTTGCTTGCAAATAAGTCCGAGAGAGCTTTTTCTCGCTCACGGTATCCAGACAATTCGTTGTCGTAACTGTCGTAATCGTCATTGGTTTGACCAAATAACGCTTCATCATCGGCAAACTCCTTGTCGGGATACTTTGTTTTCAACCGTTCCATGTATCTGTCCCGGTTGCTTTTAACTTCCGTATTCTTAGGCATATACTGTAAAAAATTAATGTTGTCTGAAACTTTGAAGCAAAAATAAGCTAAGATACACGCATTCTATGTTTATCTTTTTACGCTCCAATAGGTAACTTTGGTACACGGTTAAAGCTGTAATCTGTTGTAGGAATGAAACATAAAGGGGCATTGATGGAGTACTTTCAAGAACGTTCAGACGACTTGATGAGGGCGTACGATGAATATATTGAATCGTGCGACTACATCCGTATGCCTGATGTGTACAACAACATTGTCAATATGCCTTCACGCCGTTTTTGGGTAAGCGATATTCGGGCAGCTCTTGTGGTATCAGCGATGATGAAGGGCAAGGCGCATTTGGAGAAGATGTGTCCGTCCAAACGTGAAATGTACGAAGAAATCTATAGCCGTGTCATGGTAATGTACACCGATTATCCCGATAAGACTGTTTCTGAACTATGTTCTATGGTTGTCATGCAGCCCGCCCCTAAATTCTACCTCACGCCTGGTAGTGCAAAGATTATGGTTTGTAAAGCAAGGAAAGAATGGGTAAGACGAAAACAACAAAGGCTGTTTCGCTTTTAATTTCAATCATTGTATGCTGCTTGGCTTTGCAGGATATTCAAGATTGGTCAGAAGTCGGTATCTTCAAAGATTGCGGACCGGGGTGTCGTATGTCATATCCATTTTATCATGTGAATATAATTCACGCCGCACTTAATGCGTGGTGTCTGCTTTCGGTCGTATTCATATACAATGTGTCATTATGGCGCTTGGTATTCGCATACATTTTCGCCGTATCTGTTCCAGTATTCTGTCTATCCAATATTCCTACGGTTGGACTTTCAGGACTTGTATTTGTACTGTTCGGTTCTGTTTCTTTCGAGGTAGAAAGAAAGGTCTATTATCAATTATGGATGGTTGCCTATCTCGTCATCGGTTTTCTTTTTCCCGGCACCAATGCGTGGGTACACTTGTACTGCTATGTCGTAGGGTGTTTGGCGGCATTGTTGAACAAACCTGTAAAAATCGGTTAATATGCAGGAGGAAATAAGACTTATCATCGAAGAAAACAACCGCCGAAACGCAGAGGTGTATGCACGCTTTGACCCAATTGGCGGGTTCGGTTCGGTTGGGGAACGTGTAAAGGTCTGTATAGAGGACTTCCCGATACGCATCCAATGCCTGCCTGTCGAAATGATGGATGTACCGCTTGTTCGGCAACTTGTCGAATGTGGCTCTGTCAAGGCATTCTTGCAGGAACTTGGAAATGCCAATGAGGAAAATTATGAAAGCGACCGACTCAAAGTAATAAGTCAGTTTGTGCGCATACGTAACAAATATGACTTCCCTTTTTGGGCGGCAACATTCGTCTATATCAAGAACAAGGGGGGAGGCGAAGATGTGTTATTTCGCCTTACTCGACCGCAACGTCGTTTCGTTGAAAGGTTGGAACGATTGCGAAAAGCTGGTAAGCCTATACGCCTTGTTTTGCTGAAAGCACGGCAATGGGAAGGTTCTACTACTTCGCAAATATATATGGCATGGTTGCAGTTGGTTCATAAAGTAGGACTGAACTCACTTATCATCGCCCATCAAGGTGCGGGTTCGGACGAAATTAAGGATATGTTCGACCGTATGATAAAGAACTATCCGGTGGATATGCTGCACAAGCTGGGTGAAACCTACAGCGAGAATGAGCCTAAAATGGTTGGGGTCGGTAAGTCGGGCAGTATTCATCGTGTACCGCAACGCAACTGTAAGATTAAGATTGGTACTGCCGAACGACCTGACTCCTGCCGTGGTGGAGACTACAACCTTGTGCATCTGTCCGAGGTCGGACTATGGAAAGCGACAGATGGGAAGAAGCCCGAAGACATTGTGCGCTCTGCCTGTTCGGGAGTGCTGCTGCGTCCATATACAATGATTGTATATGAAAGTACAGCCAATGGTACAGGTAATTTCTTTCAAAAAGAGTATGACGATGCTAAGAACGGAAAATCCCAGTTCGAGGCAATGTTCGTGTCGTGGTTTGACATAGAACAGTATTCGTTGCCTCTTGACGATGTGGAAGCTTTTGCACAAATGCTGTATGCAAACCGTGAGAATGACGGCATACCTTCATCCCGTGAGGAAAACGGCAAATATCTGTGGTGGCTGTGGGAGAAGGGCGCAACGCTTGAAGCTATCAATTGGTACATACAGGAACGTGCCAAATATACCGAACACGGATTGATGGCGGCAGAGTTTCCTTCCGATGATGTTGAGGCGTTCGTTCATTCCGGCGCACGTGTGTTCGACAAATACAAGGTCGAGAAACTTAAAGCATCATGCAAGCCTCCACGATATGTAGGAGAAGTATATGCCGATGGTGATGAGGGGAAGAAAGCATTGCAAAACCTCCGTTTTGTTGGTGACAGCCAAGGCTTGCTACATATTTGGGAAATGCCTGAGATTTACGATGACGAAGTGGTAACCGACAGATATTTGACGGTGGTCGATGTCGGTGGGCGTTCCAATAAGGCTGACTGGTCTGTCATTGTCGTGTTCGACCGTCTCTTCATGAATGACGGAGGAAAACCCACTGTTGTGGCGCAATGGTACGGACATATAGATATTGACCTCTTGGCGTGGAAAGCGGCACAGATAGCGGCTTTCTATGACAATTCCATGCTTGTGATTGAGAGCAACACACTTGAAACACATGACAAGGAAAGGCAGGTGGACGGAGACCAATCCCAATTCATTCTCAATCAGATTAAGGATGTTTATCCCAACCTGTACGCACGCAAGCAGTCGGAGGAGGCTATTCGGGAGGGCTTGCCTGTAAACTACGGCTTCCACACCAACATAGCTACAAAACCGATGGTAATCTCAACCCTTGTGAAAGTCATCCGTGAGAGCCTGTATGTTGAGCGTGATGCCCGTTGTCTGGACGAATATCTGTGTTATGAGAAGAAACCGAACGGGGCGTTCGGGGCGATTATCGGTAAACACGATGACTTGTTGATGACCCGTGCCATTGGTCTGCACATCTGTTTCTTTGAAATGGATATGCCTAAATTCGTACCTCGTGTGGGAAGATATATCAGCAGGAAGAAAAAAGCGGTATCTGCCGCAACAATATAGTTTAACAATTTAACAATAGGAAAGATGAACATCTTTAAGAAAATCCGTGCTTCACTCCGTTTGCGTGAGGCAGTAAGACAAGCCGACAAGGCACATCGTGAGAATGGACAACGCTACTATGTAATGCCGACAAGTGGCGTGAGTGGACAACTTGTAATTATGGATAGGAACAATTTCCGTAAACTCAAGCAGAAGCACTATATCAACCATAATACATTCGTCAGAGACCTCGAATTTGAGTGTTTCTATTGCACTCCGTACAATAACGGGGCAGGTAAATTATCTTCGGCTGTAATGGCGAAAAAACGTAATCAGTATTACTCATGGTTGGAAGCAATCGGCAAATCAAGAAAAAATGGGAAAGTACGGAGATATTGACGGTATAGCAACACTTACCAACGACCCGCTCGCACTTGACAATATCAATAAGTTTAAAGTCGGGGACCGGGTGATGTGCAACGATAATGGTGTCATTGGTACGGTCAAGGAATTGGATATTCCGAACGAAGCCTGTATTGTTGATTTCGACAATGGAGAGGAAGATGTCTGGATAGAGAAATTCCAACTGTCCAAAGAATAATAAATAGACATGAGGGTGTATCAAATTGAATATATTTGGTACACCCTCATTCTTTATCCGCTAAGCATGGGCTAATTTGATTCTTTTCTCGTTGCCTCTTGACCAAATGTCATCTTCGCTTTGTCCATATGTCGCAAGCTGTTCTATTTCTTTCTTTTGTTGTTCCTGCCAAGGCTCAAACTCTATAATATCTCTCATAAGCCATGAATCCCACCGTCCTCTGAAACAGATACCCCGGTCATCAAGGTACACATCGGCTATGATTTTTCCGCTTGTATGTTCCGGTTGATTCGGGTTTTCGTTTATATGGTCGTATGAAATATTGTTTTCTGCCAACCACTTTTCCAATTTTTCAGTTTTCTTGCGTGTCGTGAAGATGATGATAGTCCACCCGTTTTTCTTTAGGGTGGCTGTACCTGTATCTGCGTTCGGTATCATCTGCCCAAACACATCCTCGCCTTGCCAACCTTTACTGTAGTCATGAATGACACCGTCAAAGTCTATACAAATAGTTTTCTGTTCCATGATGTCGTTAAATTAAAATTATTGCCTTATTGCATTATTCAGTTTGTTCACGGCCTGCATGTTCGCACCTTGTTGCGCTTGCGCCATCAGTTCGGGAGAAAGACCGTCAGGCATTTTACCCTGTTCCAATTGCTCTTTCTGCGACTTGATGCTCTGTAATAGTTCATCGGCAAACGGGAAGTCGCCATGTTCAAGTAGTTGTTCCACGCTGATAGCTTGTGCTTGCCACAACTGCATGAGTATGTCGTTGGCAAGATGCCTGTATGCAGGGGTAGTTGTACTTTCTGTGATGCTCAAGTCAAACTCCACGTCTCGTATCTTTTTCGGGTCGTATTCAATTTGCGCACCGCTCCGTCCGGCAATGTTGAACACGCGCTTACTGTCATAGAACTGCTGTATATTTTTTACATCCTTGTATGCACCATCTACCACAAAACCGCTGAAACATTCCAACAGGTCAAGCAAAGTGGTAGTGGCATTCTGCGTCTGTTGTTGGAAATGGGCGGCACTTTCACCCGAAAATCCAGGCTTGCCTTGTAATGCTCCTGTTACACCTGAAATGTCTTCAAAGAACTTCAATTGAATATTCAGCAGTTCAGCAATGCCGATGTTGGTCGAATTGTTGGCCACTTGTTCCGGCACACGTCCGCTCTTGCTCGGTCTATAGACAATCACACCGTTGAACTCAGCCCAGCTTTCCGCAATGTCGTCAATGCTCACTCCGTCCGGCAGACAATCATCGGGCATCATCAGTACCCCTTTGGCACTCGCACGCATTATCCAGTCATAAAGGGTTATCAAACGGTTGGTATATCGCTGTTGGTCGATGACATCAGATACGAACGAATGGATTTCACCGTCAATGAACGGATAAGCCTTGAATACGTATGGGTGGCTGTCGTGTTCGTATGGCGTTTCTCCCTCTTTCAGAATATCTCCGAATGGCGACAGGTAATAGAAATACCAATAATCGTCAATAAACCACGTGGCTTTAATGAGCGGCACTTCTTCTTCGGGCATACCGACAGACTTCGCCATTTCAATACGTTCGTCATTGACGGCGACCACACACTTTTGGTAATCCTTCACATCTATCTTGAAGATGTCCCCGTTTTGATAGTCATGGCACCGGTATCTTGGTTTTTGCTCCTTGCGCCAGACCTCAATGACTCTGCACCGTCCCGGCTCGCTCGTAAACAGAAAATCGTAGTTTTCCAAACGGCTGTAGCCGAAACGCTCTGCATACGAGGCGATGTATTCTTTCTTTGCCGCCCACTTGTAGATGTCTCTAAGTCTGCGGTAATCTTCGGGTGAAGAGGCGAACTGTTCGCAAAGCTGCCCGAATGAAATATCGTGTATCTCGCCAAGAACCGATACATCCCAACCTCTGAAATCACGCATATTGTTGTCTATGAAGAAATTGTTCGGCTGTACATAGTCCGTCCAACAATCCTCTTTTCCGTTGCGCCAACCGTATGATTTGCGATGTACAATGAAGCCGCTGATAAGAAACTCCTCCATTGTCCGGGCATATACCTCCGTCATCCGGTTCAGTTGCATATTGCATTGCAGGATGGTACTCATCGTTTCGCCCAATTTCTGCTCGTCTCGGTCGCGTGCTGTACAGGTCGGTTCTTTGCTCTGGCTTCGATACACGCCGAGTACGCTTTTTACCAATCTGCGGATAAGGTTGTTCTTCAATGGCACATTGCCCTGCCTTTTGATATACTCTTCTTCCGTCATGGTCTCACCGTCCACACATATTTTGTCATCCCACTGAAAACCGTAGGTATATCGCTTGTTGCGCTCTCTGTCCTTTCGGAAATCCTCCATCTGATTCCAATAGTGCTGTGCCTCCATCAATATATCAAACGCCCTGCGGTCGCCCGACTGCTGTGAAGACATTATTACGGTATCCATTTCCTCCGTATCACGTTTGGGTGCGACACGACTCATGGACAGCAGTCTTTTATTTCCATTTTTTGTATTATGCATAATCGTTGAATCGTTGAATATTATCAGAATGCTTTGGATAGACACAAAGGTACTATCCAAAGCATTCCTTTCAAGTATAACTATTTATCTCCATCCAATCCTTTCAACTTATCAAGCATTTCAACTTTCAAGTTCATAATCATGGTTTCAACTTCTTCTCGCTGTGTCGGGTCAATGAGTTTTAGAGCCTTGCTTGCTTTTTGTATGGCATTGTGATAGCCTTTAACTAAAGCGTACCGTTTGAATACCTCTGAATTGATAAGTTCATCTATCTTTTCAGCATACTCGATGTTCCCCACTCTGACCTGATTCTTGTATCCGCTTAAAGAATGCTGGACATCTTCCATTTCATCAACTGCTTTAGAATACTCACGGTTGATTTGGCTGCCTGTTGTCCGTTCATCTGCGGTTTGATAGAAACTGCTGATGACAGGTACATTGCGCCATTCCTGCAAATCTTCATTCCATAGCATTTCCAATGTCTTTTGGGTCTTGTTCAGTGTTTTGCCGACACCGCCAAAGTAGCTTTCAAACAGATGTTCTATCAATGCAGGATTAATGTTTATTGTGCCTGCATCGACATTGTTACCTCCTGTTATCTCGTTCAACCATCTTGTACCGTCAACAAGCCAAGGGGCGGTACTCTTGTACGCCTTTGTCCACTCTGGATCCATTTCGTTCCACGTGTGTTTACGGTAAATAGGTTTGCCAAAATAATCCTTATTGGCTATAATCTGCGCAAAAGGTTGTCCGATAGTCGGTGTAAGGCTTACTGCAACATTTCCTCCGTTGCCTGTCAGGTCAATAGGTAGCATGGACGAGAATCCGGTTGCTGCCTTGCTTAAACCGTCTTCAATATTTTCCTTTCCGGCAAGGACTGAATATGCTATTTCTCCCATACTGTAGAAAGGTCTCATTTCGTGTGGTAATGGAAGCGTCATATATCCGTTTTCACTCCAAGGTACATAAAGGACGAGGTTGTTCCTGCGTACCCATTCCGGTAAATCCCAATAACCGTTGTCATCGTCATCTCCACCAAGCAGAGCCTGTATAGCCAAGTTCATCATCGGAACAAGGAAGCCTGCCGATGAGAATATGGTTAATGCCATAGTGGTTTTGGCAGGGTGTTTTGCCATAAGTTTGCCGAAGTTCGCTACACTCTGAATGGCTGCATTGAAAAAGATGTAACTGAAGTTCATGACACTTGCACCCAGTCCGCCACTTCCTTTCTTGTTGAAGTTGACGGTAATCTCTTTCGCGTCATATATGGAGTGGGCCACATCCCTGCCCATTTGGCGGCTTGTCATATACACCATGAAGCGTGTCGTGTCCTCTGCGCTTCTATTCAGAAACTCCACACTGTTCCACAAACCGTTCCATGCTTTTTGGGTAATGGAACTTTTACCCTCTGCTTCTTTTATGAAACGCTTGATGTTTCGTTTGTAGTCTTCAACTGTATTCAGTTGGGTAAATCCTGTTTCGCCTCCATTACGGATAAACTCGTCAAAATAACGTTCCAAATCGTTATTCCTATCAAGCCTGCCGTTTTTGTATTTTACAAGCAGACGCGGCAGTTGAGCCTTAACCAGGCATTCTGTTACATTTTTGTTATACCTGGCTGTATATACAGCGTTTTCTTTAATGGCTACTGCCGTACCTGCCCAAATGATGTCTCTTGACAGGTTGCTCACGACAAAGGCAGGGTTCATTGAAGTAAATGCTCTTGCCATAAGATTCTTCACCGCTTTTGCAGCCTTGTACAGACTGCTGTCGTTTACATCCGGGTTGGTCAATCCGTTGATGGCTTGTGCCGCTCTTGGATTTCCATTGATATAAAGGCAATATTCCTTACCGGCTCTTTTTACCCTTACAACGTGTTCTTGACCCTCGCGTTTCGTAATATGCATACTTAGTTTCAGCCCGTCCTTCTTTTTCGTGGCATTATCTCCGAGGGCTTCCATTTCCTGCTCGAATTGTTCGACAATGGAAGCCACCTCATCACCTGTTGCATCTTCCGGGATTATTGGGTTTCGTGCTTCCCATTCACCGGTGGCATTGTCAAGCACATACCATTGTTCGCTGATACTTACAAGTTCATTCGGATTATTGAGAATGAAGTTCAGAAATTTCTGCTTCATCAAGTTCCTGTTTCCTTGAACGATGCTACTTTCCGCCATGAATCCAATGGTGGCCAAAGGGTCGTCAGCCAGACTTGTGCGTCCTTCCGCTGTCTTCAATGTCGGAGAAAGCATCAGACGGTTGCTTGTCATATATTCGTATTCGTTGGAAGCGACTTCGCAATCCCAACCTCTTAATGGCACATAATATTTGAACATTCCACGAACTTTGTCATAAGTGGATTTACTCATCAAGCCGCTATTGTAACTTTTGCGTAACGTTTCTTTGGTCGCAGCGTTGATTTTATCCCACAATTCGGACACGTTAAACTTGCTCTCGAACTCATCAACTATCATTTGTGCAGCCTCGGTGAAATTATCTTTATCACCGGTTAATTCGGTCAAACCCGAATAATCACGTGTAATAGCACCATCCCAAGTGTCGCCATCCTGCTCTGCATCTCGTTTGGAGAATTCCTCATTACGCTCCAGACCATGCTTTGCTATGATGTACGACTTCAACTCTTCATAAGATGCACCTAATTTGATAAGTTTCTGAACAACTTTCATCATCGGTTTATAGAAATCCCTTTCATATATCTCCGCTTGCGACTTATTTTCTGCCGACATACTGTTTTCTGCAATATAGGCATTTTCAAACGAATGGATTGGATTCCCTGTTTCTTCTGAAATCATGTCCTGCAATGTTTTCAATGCGGACATACTGTCTTGATACGCCTCTTTCAGTCTGTACAGGAGATTTTCTTTCCATTTGACACTTCTGCTTTTATTGGGTGTACGGACTTTCCTGTCATAGCGTCTCCTTAAAGAGTCGCCGTCACGGTACAGGGTATCATCGTTTTCTGCAATGTTCTGATGATGTGGTTCGGCAACTGCATAATTGCCTACTTTCAGTTCATACTGCTTTGCCACATCGGCGGCTTCTCCCAATATACTTCTGTATCTGCCCGGTTCTGCAAGATTCTCGTAGCTGCGCCACAATACATAGCGTAGTTCGTTGTCAGTCAGAGTAACCCCTCCGAAATCCTCAAAGCCTATCTTGTGCAGCATATTCAGGAAGAAATCCTTTATCTGCCTCCACCAGCTTGCATTGATGTTTTCAAATTCAGTATCTTCTGCAAGCGAAGCAAGATATTCTTCGGTAGCCTTACTGAAATCCCAACCGTTTTTTGCAGCCATATCTACAATGCGTCTACGAATGCTTTCTTCTGCATTGTTGAGTACATTATCAAGGAATGTATCAAAATGTTCGCCGAACAGCTGACGCAATCCGTAGTGGGCTACCGCTTCATGAAGCAGGGTCTGCTCTATGTCAAATACGCTTGAATGGTTGGGAACAACAATGGTAATCTTGCCTGTACTCTTTGAGTAGAAACCTTTTGCACGCTGTTTCTTACCCTCCAATGTGTAAGCATCGGTTACTATATCCACATTGTCCAGATGCAGCTTTTCTGCAAGGCTTTTCACGCGCTCTGTCATTCTTTGGCGTTCACGCTGTGCAAATTCTCTCCGTTGCTTTGCCGTTCTCCTTGACCGCCCGAGCAGTTTTGCCGCAGGGTCATTCTCATAACTGACTTCATCATCGGTGTATGCCCCAATGCCGTTACGTTGGAGAATATCAGTTGTGTCATCCTTTACTTTTACTCCCAACTTGGTCAATTCTTTAACAATCTCATCAATATGGTCGGCAGGAATATCCGCACGCAACTTCCCTCGGTAAGGGTAGAAGTTTTCACCTGCGGCACGAAGCAAGGTTTTGTTCTCGTAGTAAACTGCACCATCTTTCTTTGTCTTTGGGACAGTTAGGTAGAACATCTTTGCCCAACTGCTACCCATAATCTCTACCTTTCCATCGTGACTTATTATAGGAGTATAGTCTTTTATCTGTTGTAAACGACTGCTCAATGGCGCACCGCTCGTTTTCAGCATAGAAGCATTCCATTTGTCGGGCATTAAGATGCCATCGTGAACATTACCGTCAATGTCAGTATAACTAATGAGTTGTCCCGGATAGCCTCCATATTCATCTTGTGTATCGGCTATAGCCTGCAAGATATTACCTGTCATAATGAAACCTGTCTTTCGTGTCTCACTTGGTATCTGACTATCCCAATTATCAAGTGTGGTGGCACGTGCAGCATCCCAATTGTCATTGGTCATTTTATCAATGCTTCGCAACGCATCAATCTGTGAAAGTTTAATCTCAATGCGTCTGCGACCGTCAAGGGTTGCAAATACCGCAAGTGTTGTTGAGGCTGTAATCTTGCTATCCTTTGTTTTGTATCCACAGAAGATAGCAGGAGTGGCAAAATCAAATACCATCGCTTCAAGGTTGTCAGGTACGAGATATGACTTGCCAACTTCAAACATTCTCAAGCGGCGCATTATCTGGTCACTGCTTTGGTTGAGGCGTAGAATATTGTCATTGTGCTTCGCTTCAACCTTTTCGTTAGTCTCTGCGATAAAGTTTTCTATGGCAACACGCTTTTCCTCTTCGCTACGTTTCTTCTGTCCGTTGATTTTGTCTGTCTGTTTGGCAATATCCTCTACGGCTTTCGCTTTTGCTTTCTCGTAACGTTCTTCCTCTACGGCAATTCTCGCTTCGTCCTCTTTACGGATTATCTCGATGACACTTTCCAAGTATTCAGCAGGTGCAACACCTCGGTTTATCTGCTCAATAACCTTGCGTATTTCATCGGCTTTCATCGGTTTTCTCAATACGTCCATTTCCACCTTTTCCACAAAGGAATTGCGTGCAAAAGGATTACTGCCGTTCGGGTCAATGCCTTCTGATGATACACGTCTCTCTATCGTCTTGGCACGAAGTGGCATTACGTTTATCTTCAAATCGTTGCTACCTGTATCATTGAGGTACTTAATCAATTCATTGTAACGTCTTACTACATCATCGTAAAACTCCTCTTGCTCTTTGGCTGTCAGCAGGGCTACATATCCTGTAACTTTTCGTGCATCGTCTTCCTGTGGCTTGTACTCATCAAGTTCGCTTGCTTGCACACGACCGCCTCCAAGTCCGCCTTTGTTCAAAGGTGCGCCCATTTTCTCGTAGATTTCCACATTATCACGTAGATATTCTACAACAACCTGGCTACCATACTTATTGAGCAAGTCCGGTGCTTCAACATCGTTGCTTTCACTATCCTGCGAGGTGGTAGTATTGGCGTTCAAAGACTTCAACTTGGTAGAAAGCATCATCAAGAAACGGTTTTCAGCAGGAACAGGCAAGCCGAGGTTGATGTAATAACCCCTATGTACCTGTCCTGTGCGGTCAATACGACCTATCATCTGCATATAGTCGTTGATGTCGCTCAATGGCTGTGCAATAATCATCGAGCGTTGACGCTGGTCGCTGAATTTCTCTGAAGCGTGCAGGCTGATACCTGTTGATGCAGATTTGTTGAGGATGAGTACGTCAAGAACACCACTGTTGAACTCTCTCTGCATTTTCTTTTTGTCCTTGTCAGTTCTACGCTTGACAACGACACGACCGTCATCGTTGCGTTCAACATACATATTACGTCCTGTCAATTCACCTACTTTGTATCCTTTATCGTTCAGACGCTCGATAATGGCATCAAGTGGACTGATAAAGATGCCACTTGTGCTTTCACGAATGAAATCCTGCAACTCGTAATATGCTTTTTCTCCTGCCGGACCTAATGCCTGTGGAGAATATCTCTCGTGGCGTTCGTTACCGTCCTCATCTTTAACGGTATACTGCATAACAGTGTCAAGTCCTTTTAGTAGGCTTGCGCTGAATGTTGGCTCATCAATGGTTTCTCCTGCGGCATAGTCCTTAATACTGCTCTCCATTGTGCTTTCCAACGCAATAACAGGGTGGCGACCTGCATTGATTTCGGCTTCCACTTCATCTGCAATAGCATCGACTTTGAGGGCAAGCATAAGTTGCTTGGTGTAGTTGTAGGTCTTGCTTGCAAATGGCACATTCTCTACGCCCATTTTATCTGTGCCTCGCTTCACACCTGCGCTCTCAGCCATAACAGCAAGTTCCATATCCAATGCTTCAATCATCGGCTTTACATAATCCTCTTGGAATTTGATGATGGCATTGAATGCTGCTATGGTACGGTCGTAATTTTCTCTTGCTCGTCTAACAGTTTCGGGGTCAGTAATTGTTTTCCAATCGGTAACAACATCGCTCATATCTCGCTCTCTGCGTACCATTTGCCCTGCATTGGTTAATTCACGGCTCATAATTTCTTGCAGAGTTACACCGCCTTTCTCAATGATACTAATCATCTTATTCGGCTCAACCTTTGCTTGGCTCATCGCTGTACGAATTGCATACAAAGGCATTGTGTCGGGACGCTTTGCGAACGTAGCACTTGCAAACGTGGCAGCTTTCGCCCCACGAAGAATACTTTGCAGATAGGCTCCTGTATTGCTCGAACCTGCCGCCGTATGACTTTCATCAAGGAACAGATAGTTATCCTTTGCAATGGCACGTAAGAATGTGGCTTTCGGGGTAGCCTTGCCATTCTTTACGTTTTTGCTTTTCTTAGTGCGTGCGCCACTTTTTTTGGCTGCTTCCTCCATTTCTTGTTGACTGACAGCATCACCAGTGTTTACCTGCGAATAGGTGAGTACAGCAAAGTCGCAGTCTTCGGGAAGTTTGCCGGTTTCCATTACTTTTTTCATCTTGGAATCCGACAAACCTTTATATACCACTTTACCATTGGCATCTACCATTTCACCCTTATTTTCCTTTGCCGATGGGGAGTTGAAAATAAATGGAACAAGATCACCGCTTCCAATATCCACCAAGTCCCGGTAAATATCGGAGAATAAGTCTGCTTTCTGGGTGATGAATACAGGTTTCTCGCCTCGTTGCACTGCCCAACGAATAAGTGCTGCCATTTGGCGACCCTTACCAACACCTGTTTGGTCACCTATAATGAGTGCTTGACCTTGCTTCATCTGATAGATAGCCATAGCAACACTATCCATCTGCTCTGCAGCAAGTGCCTGATGCGCTTCCTCAATGGTGTCATATCCGAGTTCTGTCTTAATAAATTCGTCTATGCTGCCGTGCTGTGCTTCAATTTGAGTAAGCACATTATCCATTGCCTCTACCATAGCAGCAGGAGCAACGCTTTCAAGCCTGAATGCTGTATTATGAGGACGATAAGGAAGTTTTTCTTCCGTCAAATCTCTTTTCTTAGGTTCTTCACTTAATCCCAGTCCGCTTCGTTGAACGTCCACTCCATCCACTGGCTGAGTCCCATTTCCCACAGTTCGTTGTTCAAGTCTTCTTCGGTCAGTTGAAGACTCTCCAATGGTATCAGTTCCTCTCCCGGTCTCGCCAACTGTATCATTCTGTCCACGTTCTCCCAATACAGGTCGTTGGTCGCTCTCAGAGTTTCTCTCCAATCCGGTTCTTCCTCTCCGTTCTGTTTGGCTTCCACTCTCATCATTCGCCTCAGATTGTCTATTATGTCCTGCTCCGTCAGTTTCCCCGGATGCGTTGTCAGCGACAGACAGATGTCGCCCTCCTTGGCTACGTAATACTTCTGTTCCATTTGTCTTTTCCTTTGAATTCAATACTTCGTTAATAATCTCATATAGGTCATCAAAACTTTCAGCCTTGCGGATAGCCTTACTCTCCACAGGTGGATATACGGCTGTCTGCGCTCGCTCCTCATTGCTTCTGCGACCATCTATAAGTATCATACGAGTAGGGAACGTAGTACCTTGTTTTGCATACAGTCCGCCACTCATATCAATAACACCTTTCACGTTATAGTGGTCGTACAGATACGTAAAGAATGGCTTCATACTTTTTATAGCACCATTACTTGCATATTCCATATTCCCACCAATGATAATGGCTGCTCTGCCATCATCTTTCATACTTGTAAGAGCGTTTAACGTAATCTGTGGGTCAAGTCCGGGTATCATCTTTCCGTCATACTCTACAGCCTCACGTTTCCCAAATGGAGGATTGGCAATAACAACGTCATACTGCATACCGCCTGCAAAAGGCTCTGTTGCATCCTGCTGTGTTACCTCTGCAAAACCCTGCTCGCGAAGATTATCCAATCGCGTCTCGTCAAGTTCATTTGCGCGTACTTGCTCAACAGGGACAGTGAACACCAGCATTCCGTTACCTGCCGTAGGCTCCAACACCTTACCGTCAGCTTTGTTTGCCATTGCAAAGCGGTTAGCAATCCAAGCCATCGGAAGAGGAGTGGAGTACTGCTGCATCTTGATACGATTACTGCTTCGTGCGGCAATGGTGGGTTGCATTTCATAAAGTTTGCATATCAAATCGTATGATGCACGGCTATCTCTACCTTTGCTGCTTACAACCTCTCGCGCGGCTCTTACCAATCCGTCCTCAACAAGTTCCTGCAACAAAATGTCAGTTCTTCCGTCATTATCTACCTCCATTCCCAACTCACTTGCACGCTTGCGTAGGTCTAAAATGCTTCTGTATGGCTTTGTCCCATTGTCAAGAGCCGCAAGCATATCAGCCTTTACTGCCATTGCAAATTGGCGATGCAGTTCTGCATCAGCTCTCTGTAATCCATGTTCGCCGTTTTTATTGTTATCAGTCAGACCGTCAAACAAACCCAACTCATTTGACTGCTGTGAATTTACTGCTTTTTTCTCGTTCTTTTTACGTTCAGGGCGGCTTTTTTTGATGCGTTCTTGTGCAATCTCTGCCTCTTGTTCCACCTCTGCCTCTCTTGTTATGGTTTCGGCAGTGGCAAGTGCATCAATGCTTGTCTTGTCGAAATTCGCCACATCAAACTTCTGTACCTCATCGTATGGGGTCATGTCGGCATCCAATCCATTTTCTGCCACCTCCGGTAAATCCCTCGCACCATTGTAGAATGCTTTGAGGTATGGGCGTATGGCATCGCCCAAGTCTGCAATCATGGCTGTTGCATACTCGGCAAATTTGCGTGCACCTTTCTCCAAATGGTAAACAGCCATCTCCGTACCAATGGCAAGTATTTCAGGGTCTATGCCCATGTTCATTTGACCGAGCAACTTCTTGCGCATACGCTCACGGAGTTCTGCATAGCGTTCATCGGTAACAAGACGGTTGCCACTCGTATTATTTTCAGGCTTAGATTCTTGCTCTGTGGCTGCCGCTTTTTCTGTACGTACAATCTCCCTAATCTTAACCTTGTTTTCAAGAATGGTTTCAACAGCGTCACGCAGTTCCTGATTAAAATTCTTGGGATTACGTACAATCTCCAACATTTCTTCAGGACTGTTTGCCGTATAATTGAAACGTCCATCCCCGATAGGGATAGGTCCGCTCACATCATCACGCCTCAATGTGGTTAATCCCGTTTCCTTATCAACAGAAACAGAATATTGCCATACAGGGGTGTATTCCTGTCTTTCTTCCGGCTTTGATGTTTCCGAAAGTTGAGGTTCTACAAACTGTACATTACCGTCATTGAGAGCCTGCATATCAGACATTGAGACTGGCTGTTGTGATTGTGCATCAGTTGCATATTCTGCCAAGCGTTCAGCATCTTCCTTGCTCCGCATCATGAAGCCTTGCTTTTCCTTATCCCACCAGCCTTTCAGTTGTTTGGCAAACATTGTGGTGTGCTTCCGAACAGTATCTCTTAATTCATCATTGAACTTCACAAGGTGCATATCCAACACCTTACCTCTTTTGGTGGTGTATTGTGTCTGAGTAATGGTGTATGCAGCATCAGTCGGTGTTGTCGTTTCTTCATTGGAATTGTTTTGTTCCAATTTCCGCTGTTCAGTAAAGAGGTCGTTTATTTCGGAAATAATGCGGGCTTCCTCAAATATATCACTCTGACCATGTGCGGCTTCTTGTTCCTTGTGCAGTTCTTCAATGCGTGATTTGATTTCAGAAAGTCTGTTGACTTGTGTACTTGAACTCTGTTCCTCAACACTTTTAACTGATTTGTATTCAGCAAACGCTTTAGTCTTACGGTGGCTACTATCTATCCACTTCTCGAAATCCTCTAAGTTGACACCGGTCACCACTGTCTTGTGTTTCTTCGCCCAGTCGTTGTCATAATTCGCAAAGTAAGCTGCTTCGGCATCGTCAGTCTCATTGAAGCCAAGCATTACCTTATGCTCGTCAAAGCTGCCGTCCTCGTTATACTGGTCAACCACGAACACCCTGCGTCCGTTCCAACCGTCAATGTCATCAGAGAGGAACACGTCTATATGGTCACCGTCCACGCCCTCCGTGCCACGAATGTAGCCGTAGGTGTTCTGCATGGTTGTTTCCCACTTATTGCCATTGGCATCCACACCGCTGCGCACACTGCCTTTAGGTTGCTCGATAGTAATATCGAACACCCCGACCTGTACATGACCTTTCTTGTAATTTCCGGCTTCTTTCTGCTTGTCGGTCGGATTTACATCAACTTCCGCCTCTGCCTTGGCTATTTTTTCTCCTAACTCACTGCTTTTACGAGAATTATTTGTACCTTTGTTGTCAGAAAGCATAGTGGTTTGAGGCGCATCCGTGCCCTCGGTAGCGAGGTCAGACACATTCCCTTGCGGCGAGTATAAGCCTTGTGCCATGTCTGAGGCATCAGAAACATCATCGGCGTGTTTCCAAACCATTTTTCCTTTAGTAAGGAGGTTCGCAATGGCGTTCCTCCTTTTTTCTTGGTTGGAAACAACTACCTCTTTACCGTCTTTGCTGACTGTTATTGAAGTGAAGTAATAATACCGAGAACCGTCAGCTTTTTTAAATGAGCGTATAAATACATAGGAAGATGCACGTTCTGTTGTATCTCCCTCTTTGGCTTCACTCACATCTGAAACTATTGCATGTGGGTGTTCAAGCGTAGGTTTAATCATGCCCAATTTACCATTTCTGCCTTGTCGCATCAATTTTGTAAATTGGTTTTCACCCATTTTTACATTGCCTATCGGAGTTGAAACGATACCATCTTCACCGAATAGGGCATCCCAGTTTTCAATAGTGAGGTCTATTTCAGGAGCAATTTCAGCACTCAATTCCATATCTGCAATGAAGTCTTGTGCTTCATCCGCAGTCATGGAACGGCCAATTACTTCCGTTTCATCATTTTCCTCTTCTTTATTTCCTCTATCTTCGCTCTCAACTCCGCTTCTTCCACCAATGCTTTCAGTTCTTCCTGTATCATCAGTTGTCCCATTTCTGTTCTCAACTCGTTCTCTTGGCGCAAGAGTTCCATTGCTTCCTTGCTGCCCTCGTTGGCTTGTTGCAGTATCGCCAACCAATACATTGCTTCGCTGTTGTCCATCGTAGATAATGTTTAATGTTTCGTAAATAGCCTGTGTAAGCGTCCGCGGAGTATTATCCGGTTGCTCGAACAGGGTTGCTTCCTGTGTGCCTTGGATAAGGTCATAGATTTTGTTAAATGTATTTTGGATAATGCCTTGGGGTTCTCCCTTGTACATCGTTGCCAAAAGCAATGCGAAGTTACTGAAATTATCGGCAGGGAGATAACTTTCGCCCGTTGCATCATCAATCTGGTATTGGTGTTTCCAGCTTTCAACGGCTATTCGTGCCTCTTTGAAATTTTTTGCTTCAGTAAATTGTTTGTCCTGCGACAAGGCATAATAAGCCCGGATTGAGTTCTGTATCTCCTCAACCATACGCTCTGCATTCGGACTGTCATAATCCCGGAATGCCGTTGCGAGAATAGCCTTTTGAGCCTTTACAGGCAACGCGTTGAACATTTCCTCAAGACGGACACTGCCACCCTTGAAAATGCTCTGATACATGATTCCACGCAAATCATTCTTGGCTTCGGCGGTCAGGTTACCCTTGCTGTCAAATGCGCTGCTGTATTGGGTCGGTGTGATGTAGCCTTTCTGCATCATCCATTTCAATACATTTGTACCGTTGGTATCCACAAGTCCTGCAAATGAAGTCTCCTCATCGCTCGAAGCAAGCAATAGGTTGGCGAACGAACGCATATCATTGCCCATCTTCTGCATGATGTTCTTGGGCTTTATACGTTCTATCCCTCCGCTTTCTGTGTCCTGTGCGACAAACTGACCGAGATTGATAGCCTCGGTATCGTCCACTTCAAGCATATTAACGAGGACAGGACGTTCCACAGAATCAATATCCTCGGCACGCAATCCAAATTCGTCTGCGTGGTCTTTCAGATACTGCTTGTACTGCTCTGCCTGGTCTTTGTGACCATACCACATCTGACGGAGTGCGTCACTTCGGTTGTTGCCCTGTATGACTTCCCCTCGTGCATTTATGGTAGGTGCGCCTGTATATGCAGTGACAGAAGATGTGATTTCTTCGGGACGAATGTTTCCGGCAATCTTTCGGGCAGACAATACGCTTGCTTCATCATTACGCTCCTTTGGCTGTGCCTCATCAATGAAGTGAAGCGGATTTCGCACACCTTGAACGTGACTCGGTTGCAACAAGTTTGCATCAATCACGGATATACGACCGCTTACAATAGCATCATCACTGAATTTTACGGATACCTCCTTTCCCATCAATGCCTGTACAGGCTCTTGGCGGTCTATCTTATGACCGTTCATACGTCTGTAACCTCTTGCCCGTGCATCCTGCGGCTTATCATCCACCATATCCGGCACTCCGTTCAAGGCTTCACGTTCAATGCGCTCTGCCTCCTCACGTTCCGCACGTAACTTTTCCTCTTCCGCCTTACGCAATGCGGCGGCTTCATCGGCAATGCGTCTGCGTTCAGCATCCGCTTCCATTTTTCTGCGGCTGGCGGTACCGGCTATCTTCTGCCAAACGAGCAATTCCTGTTTGGCTACATCAATCGCCGCCTTGCGTTCTTTCTCGGAAGCAATCTTTTCGGCAATGGAGTTGCCACCTTTTGATTTTGTTTTCTCCAACTTTTTCAAAGCAGCTTCCTTGTCAGCTACCATACCATCAGCCACAGTCTGTGCCATAGTCTCATCACCCTCAGTCTGCTCCACAATAGCATCCCAAGCTGTGTCGCTGTCGGCCTGCTCATATAATGGATTTCCCTGCTCATCCTTTGGTATTCTCTGCATGGCAGGAATTGCCAAATCGGCAGAGCCAATATTTTGATGAGCATTGTTATCATTTTCGGGAATATTTTCCACACCATTGTTGTTCTCATTTTCGGCAGGATGTTCAAATGTCACTCCGTTATGCTCCAACAGCATATTGTCAAGTTCATCACGAGTGAACAGGTTCACACGCTTGCCGTTGATAGGAGCTTCGGTAAATACCTCATACTTGCCGTCCGCATCGGCATCTGCTGTGATATTGCCACGGACGGTAACGCCGTTCTCATCGGTAAGCGAAACAATGTCATTGAGGGCGTATTGTGGTCTTTCAGCCTCTTGCATTTCCTGTTTCCGTTCGGTATTCTCAATGGTTCTCTGCTGCTCGAACTGCGCCACACGTGCCAAATTTGCCGCATCAGCCTGTTGCTGTATGGTTTCTTTTGCCAACGGGAAGATATTCACGCCGTCCGATACGTTAACTGTGCCGTCCCCATTATCCACAATACCGTCTTCGTTGGCTACAATCTGAACCTGTATCTGTGCGTCATCTCCTGTAATGGTGTATGTATCGCCGGGGTTGAATGTAACCACACCGTCAATCTTGTCGGATGCTTCCTGTGCGAACTGCTGAATGATAGCCCCCTCCGCTGTCATTTTCTCATCGGACGGGTTCAACGGCTCATCAATGTTCAATACGGCATCGGGCGATACCTGTTCGAGTGCGCCTGTTTCCGCATCACGGACAATGATGCTACCGTCCGAAGCCTTATTGTCAATGCCGCTGCCGTCTGCATATAACACAAGGTTTCCGCTAACGACATACACGCGGCGGTCGTCCTGTTTCATCGTTGCGCCCTGTATCATGCCAGTGGTGCGGTTGGTACGGGCATCGACCATTGCATTGCTTTGCTCCACACGTGCATCTATGTCATCACGCACACGTTGAATCATACCGTCATATACCTGCTTGGCATTCAGGTAGTCCAATATGATGTCTGCACGCTCATGTCCTTGTTCGTTGCCGCTGCTCGATGCGTTCCGTGCCTCGTTCAGCCAGTCCACAGCATCATTCACAAGGGCTTCATCGTTCACTCCCAGCTCGCGTTTCATCCTCTCCCTCTGGTACTCGTACATATTCTTGGCATCGGTCATTTCCTGTGGGTCTGCGATATTGTAACCATCAATGTAGCTTTCATCCAGTGACTGTACATCTTCATCCTGTCTGCGTCCACGCTTCTGTGCGAGTGTACCAAGGTTAAAGCCCCTCATCATCAACGAACGCTCCATGTAGGTAAGGATTGCGGCTCTCTCATCGTCTGAAAAATTCTTGTCGTTTACAATTCCATCCGCCACGCTGCCAATGTCATCATTGGTCGTAAGGTCGATAGTCGTCCTTAACGGTTCCCATATTTCTTTGCCAAGCAATTCTGTTGCACGGGCATCAGCCTTGTTTACTCCGTGCTTCATTGAAGCATACTGCGCTCCTGACAATGTAGCCTTACCTGCGCCCATCAATCCCATAGAAAGAGCCATGCCGCCCCAAATGTCGCCGTGGAATTGTCCTGTTGCAAGCAAGTTGGTGCGTGTGCCATCCGGGTTATGCTGGTACGCATCGTCCAGATTGAGCATGGTGCGCCACAATTGCCCATAGTATTCTTCCGTTACCTCTCCAAAATAGTCACTCACACCCATTTTGTTGAATAACTGATGTGTCTGTCCCATGATACCGTTCAACGCACCTGCATCAGCCTTTGAAAGCACTGCACCGATACGCTTTGCACCAACCACATTGGCGAGCTTACTCATATTTCCAAGAGTAACTACAGGGTCAAGGTGCGAACCGAACATTTCCGAATAATTTTCAACGATGGCATTGGCTTCTCCTTGCCAAATGGCATTTCCCCAAGTCTTGTCGTTGGAAAAATCATAGTTTCCGTTCTCATCGACAACCACATCACCGAGTTTTCTGTCAATAATGTCGGCTGTGGTTTTCCCTGCCTGTACCGTATTGGTCATAAGCGGAGCACGGAGAAGCAAGTCATCAGCAGTTGTACCGAGAGCCTTAATGGTCCAGTTGGTGGCATATTGCCCCAGTCCTTTCACGCCGTTGTTCTTTACGTATGCCTTGAAGCCCTGTTCCGCCAGTTGCTCTACTACTTCTTTGCCCACCACCTTTGTGGCAGCTTTCGTTCCGGCTTTGGAAAGAACATTGATACCGTTGAATCCACCTCCTGTAATGCCAAAGTCAAGCATGAATGCAGGCATATGGCCGGTCATCATACCGGCTCTGTTCCAAAAGCCAGCGTTCCCACCATACATCTGCTCCGCCTGTCCTTTGTTGTAGAGTGCGCCCATCATTTCATTGTAGGCTTCACGCTCTCCATCCGTGGCATTCTCTCCTTTTAGGTCATCGGCGTTCATCATCGTCAGAGCGTCACGCATATCGCTCATGCCGAAATCCCAAGTGCGGAAATCTCCTGCCACACGACCGAAACCACGCCAAAAGCCTACATCTACACCTTGTTCACGGTCTTTCTGTTCTTCAAGGTCTTTGATAAGTTCCTCTGTTTGACGAATGGCGACATCCAAGGCACTGTTTTCCTTGTCGCTCATCTGACGAGGAACATAGGTATCTGCTGCAAGCAAGAATCCAAGAGGAGCTGTATTCTTTTTTGTATCTTCTTCCCATTGTTCATGCACTCTCTTGGCACTTGCATCTCGTTTTTCTTGCAGTTCTGCAAGTTTCAGCCTTGCACGGCGTAGTTGTCCGCTTACAGACATATCAGCCGCCTGTCGGTATCTGAAACTCTCCATGTCCGCAAGTCCCTTACTGGTGTATCTGTTGCCAAGAGGGGTAATGTAGGTTTTCTCCAACTTTCCGCTCTCTGGGTTGAACTGCATTTTCCCTTCTGCTGTCTGTCCTCCACTCAATGGTGCATTTTCTTGGTACTCACGCATGGTCTTCATTTGTTCGCTGAAACCGTCCAACATTTGCTCCGTGCGGCGTTTCATCTGCCTCATATTTGCACTGAAGCGTATTTTATCCTGTTCCGTCAACGGCTTTTCTTTTGCTGTAGAGATTACAGGAGTTTCGGGTGTAGAGTCCGGTTCAGGCTGTTCCGAAACGTCATAGGTTTCTTCCTCTTGTGGTGCATTGCCTGTCTGCTTGGTGTAGCTCCACTTGTCATACTTCTTCTGAAAGCTGCCACGCTTCGGCAGGGGCAGGGAATATGCTGCACCGTCATTATCGTAAATCTCCACCTCTGCATTAGGGTATCGCTTCTCAAACGCTTCTACCTTATCATCAGGGATGTTGTAAGTTTTTCCGTTCGTTTTATATATGGGCATACTTAATTCTGTTTATATTGTTCAAAATCATCTTCATCATCTACAAGGTAACTCTCGAAACCATCGTCTTCCTTCGAGACCTCCGAGGTCATGGTGGCAGGGTCAAGTTTGGAGAGAGAAAGCATGATGTTTTTAGCTTTTTCTGATTTGTACCAGTTCTCTTTGACGAAAGTGTCTTTATCGCTTGCCGACATACCGTTTACTTTTTGAAGTGCTTCCGGCTCGATTCCGTCTGCCACAAGAGCATCATAAATGCTCGGCATCGACCCTTTCCAAACATTCTCGTAAATGGCTACTTGGTTTCCGTCACCGTCAGAAAAACCGAGTTGTTTGCCACGGACACCACGTGCGGCTGTCGCTCTCGCTTTATCACGCTCTACAGCCACATTGTCATTATGCCTCTTTACTTGGAAATTGTAGGAACGGTCAGCTTGACGTTTGTTTTCGTCAAATGTCGTTTGCCAACGCTTATCGGCTTCTTTATCTCGACCTTTCTTGTATTCTTGTTCTGCATCATATCGGTCATCGGCGATTTTCTCCCGCTCGTTACGATGCTGAATGCCTTCGTTGTACCGGTCATCATTCTTTTTGTCAAGACCGAGCAATCTTTGCCAAGAACGTTCACGGTGTGCTTCTTCTGAATCCGCCTGTTTCGCCCTAATCAAGCCATTGAAATATGCCGTATTCTTTTCATCACGGTCTTTCATCAACTTGTCATAGCGGATTTTGATACGCTCCGACATGGTGTTCTTGCCTGTGTACATGTTCGGTGCGCCCTGTGTCGTAAAAAATAGATTGGAGAGAGCCATAACGCCATCCCCAATTGCAGCAAAGATTTCATTTCTTCGCTGTTTCTTCTTTTCCTTTTCAAGTTCCTCTGCTGTCGGTGGGGTATAAGGGTTCAGTTGTCGGAACAATGCTTCATAGCCACCTCCACCAGCCGGAGTTCCTCCGTTTGTCGGCGGTGTGCCATTCTGCTTTGCCGGAGTCGGCGGTGCAGCCGGGGTAGAGGAAACAGGCGCATTATCCCCCGAATGTTGTTCCGTCCATTCCTTTGTGCCTTTCGGTGCATATCCTCCGCTTCCGGAAGAGCTGCCACCCAATATTTCATCCAATGTTGCCATAGTCGTAGAATTTAGAAAGGCATGGATGATGCGGCATTGGCAACACCCTGCACAGCCTGACCGATTGCTTGTGCTTTTCCTTGTTCAAGTTGATTAAGCTGCTCCACAAAGGCATTGTCATTAGCCATATAGGTAGCCTCGATATTGTCTTTCCGTGCTTCCGCATTGGCTGCAATCTGCGATGTCGCATCGGCGAGTGCCTGGTTGTTTGCCGCTTTTGCAGCCGCCACACTCTCATCCGTGCCGCCCATTACAGCCGCCGAACCTGCCGCCTGTTTGTTTCGCTGTTTGATACTTTCTTCAGTCTGTGTCAGAATACGCTGTGCATCCGCACGCTGAGTGGCGTCCTCATTGTACCGCCTGTCATACCAGTCTTGGTTTTTCTTACGTTGAGCCTCGACATTCTTCTTTGCCCTTTTCATTGCTTTTGATGCAGAGATACCGCCGAAGATACTTCCAGCTGCACCTATCGCACTTCCAATAAGTCCCATATGTATGTGAATTGTTAATAGTTATACTTCTAATGCAAAACTAACCACATACCTTTGAGCCATTGTTTTATCCTTTAACGGTCGGATATACGGCAAGTATGTAAGGATTCATAAAATCACTACTTCAAACTATTTTAGTATGGCAAGACAGAAGAATGACGGTCGGGGACGGCTTGGTGGAAGACAGAAAGGCACACCCAATAAATCCACATCATCTTTGCGTGAGATAATTTCAGAACATTGGCAGCACTATCAAGATAGCGGACAATTCAAGAAAGACCTTGATGCGCTCGACCCACAAACGCGTGCAGTGGTTATGGAGCGGTATGCACAATACATAGCACCAAAAATGAAATCGGTAGATATGGAGGTTACGGCAAAGGTTACGCATACCATTGAGGACAAGCTACTTGAACTCAGTGAAGAACCTGACGAGGATGATTGACAACCCCTCATGATGGGTAAATACATACAGTTTGTTTGTAGCGGTGTCAGCAATGAACACCGCTATTTTGTTGCAGAAATATTCAAGTACTATTCGGGAAGTTTGGCACATTCTTCCGTAAACATTCGGGAAGTTTGGGCGATTGTTCGGGAAACATTACCGAAATTTGCTGCAATCTTCCGTAATAAACCCTCATTCTTCAGTAAACATTCGGGAATAATGTGGCAAACTTCGGGAAACATTCGGGAAGTTTGAAGCGTATTTTAGGGACAAAAACCACTGAAAACGGCAGAAAATCCCAACAAAAACACTTTGTTTGCATTTGTAAACATATCTACACGATTTTTACTTCGGGAAGTTTGGCACATTCTTCCGGAATAATTCGGGAAGTTTAGACGATTATTCCGGAATGTTTCCCGAAGTTTGGCTCAAAACTCCGTAAGTTTGCCGTAAAGTAAAGTAAAATATATATCTACTACATCAACTGCGCGCATACGCGCGTGAGAGAAAAAGATTTTTTGATTTTTTTGTAAGGTAGGTAGAAGTCTAAAGAGAAAAAGAAAAAGTTGCGCCAAAAAGAAAAAGAGAAAGCCCACAAAGAGAAAACCTCCTTGCAGGCTTATCATATTGCCGGTATCAGCAAAAAGTTCAGAAACCTTTCCCTTTCTGTCGCTGATAGACCACAGTCTGGTCTTTGTCGAGATTGACGATTTTGAACATCACCATTGAGCGGTTCGGAATATCGTTGGGCAGCATAGTTACGAGCCGGGCAATCACCTCGTCCACATTATTGAAGCCAACATCCGTCAGTTCCGCCACTTTATGCCCGTTGTGGTATGCAGCCGCATTCACCATGTAGCGGTACGACAACCGGAAATGCACTTCTTCCTGTTTCTGCTCACGCACGGAAGCCTTGCCGGAGAAGAATATGAAATCAATCACTTTCTCGTTCAGTTCCCAAGCAGGGGAGAAGTCAATCTTGATATACCCCCGTGTCACCTTGTGACCGTTGCTGTGGTTCATCCCGAACGCCACTTCGTCAATCGTTGCCCCACAATCATTCTGAGCCACCGTACCCCATGTATGCCGGAACGTATAGACCGAGTACCATTCCTCCTTGGGCATACCCATTGCCTTGCACAGCTGCTTGATTCCACTGTTGGCATTGGCACAGAAGCTGTCGGATGTACTCATGCGCTGATAGAAATTGAACAGCCGTTCATCGTCCGTTGCAGTATTCATGTATTTCTCGAATAGCGGTTGTATGATTGCCGGCACACGCATTTCCATGTATGCACCGTCTGCACGAAACTTTTTTGTCTTGGCACGTTGGTAATGGATGATTCCGTTCTCGTAGTCCTGCTTCTTCAGTTCAAACAGGTCAACTGTGTTTATTCCTGCAAGGCAAAGCACCATCATAGCCACATCACGTCCGAATTCCGTTAGCGGAAGTTTCAGTTTGCTCTCAGGGATGGGGAACGAGAAGAACTCCCGGCACGCTTCGGGGGTAATGGCAAGTTTTTCCGTCCTGTCCGCAGACGGTATCTCCACTTTTACCCAAGGGTTCGTTTTTATTCTGATGATGCCGTTGTCATAGTCGTTGTATTCCAAAATGGCAGCTTTGAACACCTGACGCATACAGATTGGGTACATTTCTTTTGCCCTGTGGGTCTGTTCAAGAGATTTTATCCAGCGGTTCACCGTTGCTGAGGTGAGTTGGGAGAACATGACCTTGTCCGTACCTGTGAAACGCTCCAGATGTTGCAGGGCAAGTTTATAATTCTTGGCATTCCTTTCCTGCCCACGGTCAATCATCCTGTCGATATGCACCCTCGCATATTCGGAGAAGCAGATGTCGTTGTCTCCGTTTGTCAGGAACTCAACCACCTCCTTGACCGTCCAATGCTCAATGTCCTTTTTGTTGAGCCGCTCCGTGTATTCTACAATCTTCTGTGCGCAATATTGCAGGACATAGGGGTCTTTTATCTCGTTCGTTTTGGTCAGTTCCTTTTTTGAAACCATCTTGTCCGTCTTGATGAACGATGTATTACGCTTGTGAGTCACCCGTATGTACACAGGGTAGAATCCATCTGCCCGTTCTGTTCTTACCACTGCTTTCAATGTTGCCATATCATGTCATTTTTATAGTTAAACGTTCTGTTTTTCCATTCCGTGTACCAATGTGCCTAAGCCGTGTCCCAATAAAGTTCCGGCTGTTTATCCGCAACTCGCTGACTGTGCAGGAGAAACGTTTGTACAACATTGGTACAACACTGTTGTCAAAACTGTCCAACTATTGTACAACATTTGCGTTCATTCTGCTCATAAAGCGTGCAGAATGCACGCAAATTTCCTCAAAATCAATAGGCGGCAAGCCTTTATAAACAAGTACTTGCCGCCTAACTATCTGATAATTAGCTTTTATTTCGCTTGCTATTTATTGTTTTCAATGGCAGCCTGCGCCGCAGCCAGTCTTGCGATAGGCACGCGGAACGGTGAGCAGCTCACGTAATCCAGACCTACCTTGTGGCAGAACTTCACGGACATCGGTTCACCACCGTGTTCACCGCAGATACCGCATTTCAGTTCCGGACGTACGGAACGGCCTTTGGCTACTGCCATCTTGATAAGCTGGCCCACACCGTTCTGGTCGAGTACCTGGAATGGGTCTACCTTCAGGATCTTCTTTTCCAGGTAAACCGGCAAGAAGGAAGCGATATCGTCACGAGAGTAACCGAAGGTCATCTGAGTCAGGTCGTTCGTACCGAATGAGAAGTATTCGGCATGTGAAGCAATGCGGTCGGCAGTCAGGGCGGCACGCGGCACTTCAATCATGGTTCCCACCTTGAACGGAATTTCCACACCTTCTTCCTTGAACAGTTTGGCAGCAGTTTCACGAATCACCTTTTCCTGTGCTTCGAATTCATACAGGATACCAATCAGCGGCACCATGATTTCAGGATGCGGGTCGTAACCTTCCTTCTTCAGTTCGCAGGCAGCACCCAGGATGGCGCGAGTCTGCATTTCAGTAATTTCCGGATACGTATTTCCCAGACGGCAACCACGGTGACCCAGCATCGGGTTGTGTTCGCACAGACTTTCCACGCGCTGGCGGATATATTCTACGGTCACACCCATGGCCTGTGCCATTTCTTCCTGACCTTTCAAATCGTGCGGTACGAATTCATGCAACGGCGGGTCGAGCAGACGTACGTTGACAGGCAGTCCGTCCATGGTCTTGAAGATTTCCTTGAAGTCGGCTTTCTGGTAAGGCAACAGTTTGTCGAGGGCTTTCTTGCGGCCTTCCACGTCCTTGGCCAGAATCATTTCACGCATAGCTACAATCTTTTCGTCGTCGAAGAACATGTGTTCCGTACGGCACAGACCGATACCTACGGCACCGAAGCCACGGGCATCCTGTGCGTTGCGCGGCGTATCAGCATTGGTGCGGACTTTCAGGCGGGCATATTTGTCGCAGAGTTCCATCAGTTCGGCAAAGTTACCCGAAAGTTTGGCCGGCTGAGTCGGAATTTCTCCGGCATATACATATCCCTTGGTTCCGTTGATAGAAATATAATCACCTTCTTTCAGTACGACTCCGTCAATTTCTACCGTACGAGCCTTGTAGTCTACGTTGATGGCTCCGGCACCTGATACACAGCACTTACCCATTCCGCGGGCTACTACGGCTGCGTGTGAAGTCATACCTCCACGGGCGGTCAGGATACCTTCTGCAGCCTGCATACCAGCCAGGTCTTCCGGAGAAGTTTCAATACGTACCAATACCACGCGATGGCCGTTGTTATGCCATTCAGCAGCATCTTCTGCAAAGAAGACGATGCGTCCGCAGGCAGCACCCGGAGAAGCCGGCAAACCACGTGTCAGCACACGGGCACGTGACAGTTCTTCCTTGTCGAATACCGGATGCAGCAGCTCGTCCAGCTTATTGGGTTCGCAGCGCATCAAAGCGGTCTTTTCGTCAATCATGCCCTGATGCAGCATTTCCATGGCGATGCGCACCATAGCGGCACCTGTACGCTTACCGTTACGAGTCTGGAGGAACCAGAGCTTGCCCTCCTGCACGGTAAATTCCATGTCCTGCATATCGTGGTAGTGATTTTCCAGTTTGGTCTGGAGTTCATCAAGTTCCTTGTAGATTTCCGGCATGGCTTCTTCCATAGAAGGATATTTGGCCACACGTTCTGCTTCCGAGATACCCTGCAGTTCGGCCCAGCGCTGAGAACCGATCTTGGTAATCTGCTGCGGAGTACGGATACCGGCTACTACGTCTTCACCCTGCGCATTGATCAGGTATTCACCATTGAACAGGTCTTCACCGGTAGCGGCGTCGCGTGAGAAGCATACACCCGTAGCCGAAGTCTCACCCATGTTACCGAATACCATGGCCTGTACGTTCACAGCTGTTCCCCACTCTGCCGGAATACCTTCCATCTTACGGTAAAGGATGGCGCGTTCGTTCATCCATGAATCGAATACGGCACAGATGGCCCCCCACAACTGTTCGTAAGCGCATGACGGGAATTCCTGTCCGGTCTGTTTCTTCACAGCTTCCTTGAAGCGGACTACCAGGGTCTTCAGGTCGTCCACGTCGAGTTCGTTGTCCAGACGTACGCCCTTAGCCTTCTTCACTTCTTCAATGATGGCTTCAAACGGGTCGATGTCTTCTTTGTTCACGGGTTTCATGCCCAGCACCACGTCGCCGTACATCTGTACGAAGCGGCGGTAAGAGTCCCACGCAAAGCGAGGGTTGTTGGTTTTGCGAGCCAGTCCTTCTACTACTTCATCGTTCAGACCCAGGTTCAGAATGGTGTCCATCATCCCCGGCATGGACGCTCTGGCACCCGAACGTACGGAAACAAGCAACGGATTTTCCACATCACCGAACTTCGACTTCATCAGGGCTTCTACTCCCTTGATGGATTTTTCCACATCGTCTTTCAGCAGCGCAACCACTGCGTCTTTTCCTTTTTCAAAATATTCGTTGCAGACTTCGGTTGTTATGGTGAATCCGGGAGGTACAGGCACCCCGATCAGGTTCATCTCGGCCAGGTTCGCGCCCTTGCCACCCAGAAGATTTCTCATGTCAGCTTTTCCTTCAGCTTGTCCGTTTCCAAAAGTATAGACTCTTTTCTTTTCCATGTTTTCTTATATTTGATAAGGTTCAATAATGTTTTTCGTTGGTCAACCGCTGGCAAATCTATATATATTTTATTGAATCCCAAATTTTGTGAAGATATTTTTCGATATATTTTGCAACATAGAGTTTGCAAAATGAACTTCTTCGAAAAACATGGAAGAATATCAGGAAAAATGTATAAATTTGCTCCCAAATTGGTTTTATTGAAAAGAACGTGGCAAGAAAGAAAAAAGAACTGCCTTTACTGGAGAAGGTAACGATAACAGACGTAGCCGCAGAAGGAAAAGCCGTGGCTAAAGTGAACGAGTTGGTAATATTTGTCCCGTATGTAGTGCCGGGCGACGTAGTCGATTTACAGGTGAAGCGCAAGAAGAACCATTACGCCGAAGCGGTGGCGGTAAAGTTCCATGAGAAATCACCCCTGCGCACGGAGCCGTTCTGCAGTCACTTCGGAGTGTGCGGAGGATGCAAATGGCAATGTCTTTCTTACGAGGAACAGCTCAAGTACAAGCAAAAACAAGTGTTCGACAACCTTACCCGCATCGGGAAGGTGGAACTGCCGGAATTCCGTCCTATCTTAGGCTCGGAAAAGACCCGCTTTTACCGTAACAAGCTGGAGTTTACATTCTCCAACAAGCGCTGGCTTACGGAAGAGGAGGTGAAGCAGGATGTAAAGTACGACCAGATGAATGCCGTGGGATTCCACATTCCGGGGGCGTTCGACAAGGTGCTGGCCATCGACAAGTGCTGGTTGCAGGACGACATTTCCAACCAGATCCGCAATGCCGTACGCGACTATGCCTACGCGCACAAGTTCCCGTTCTTCAACTTGCGCACGCAGGAAGGACTTCTTCGTAACATCATGATCCGTACCTCGTCTACGGGCGAACTGATGGTGGTGCTGCAGTGCAAGGTGACCGACGACGAAGGCCGCCGCAAGATGGAAGAGATTCTGCAGTTCATGGCCGACAGCTTCCCGCAGATTACTTCGCTCATGTATGTCATCAACAACAAGTGTAACGACACCATCGGCGACCTCGACGTGGAGGTGTTCAAGGGCAACGACCACATCTTCGAGGAGATGGAGGGACTGCGCTTCAAGGTGGGACCGAAATCGTTCTATCAGACGAACTCTGAACAGGCCTATAATTTATATAAGGTGGCACGTGAGTTTGCCGGACTTACGGGCAACGAGCTGGTGTACGACCTCTACACGGGTACGGGTACCATCGCCAACTTCGTGGCACGCCAGGCACGCAAGGTGGTGGGCATCGAATATGTGCCCGAAGCCATCGAGGATGCCAAGGTGAACTCGGACCTGAACGGCATCGACAACACGCTGTTCTATGCGGGCGACATGAAGGACATCCTTACCAACGACTTCATTGCGGAACACGGACGTCCGGATGTCATCATCACCGACCCTCCCCGCGCAGGTATGCACAATGACGTAATCGACGTGATTCTGGCTGCCGAGCCGAAACGCATCGTCTACGTGAGCTGCAACCCGGCCACACAGGCACGCGACCTCCAGCTGCTCGACGGCAAGTACAAGGTGACTGCCGTACAGCCTGTCGACATGTTCCCTCACACGCATCACGTGGAAAATGTCGTGCAACTGGAAAGACGCTAAACACTCTCCCCTATCTTCTAACTTTTAACTGACGCAACAAAGTGGCAAGAAATAACTCTGGCAACAACGGCCGACGCCCTATCCCGCGTGCCGCAGCCAAATATACAATCTATCCGGTCAATGAACCGGCGGAACTGATGGAGTTCCTTATGAAGAAGATGGACGGCATCAGCCGCACGCGCGTAAAAGCCTTGCTGGCCAACCGCGTGGTGCTGGTGGACAACAACATCCAGACGCAGTACAACTTTCCCCTGAAGCCGGGCATGAAGGTGCAGGTGAGCCGTGAAAAGAACAAACACGAGTTCCGCCACCCCATGCTGAAGATTCTCTACGAGGATGCCTATCTCATCGTGGTGGAGAAGAAGGAAGGACTGCTGTCCGTAGCTACCGACCACCAGAAGGAGCGTACCGCACAGCACATTCTGAATGAGTACGTGAAGCGCACGCACCGCAGCAACCGCATCTTCGTGGTGCACCGTCTGGACCGCGAAACCTCGGGCATCATGATGTATGCCAAGGATGAGAAGACGCAGCACACGCTCCGCGACAACTGGCACGACATCGTGTACGACCGCCGCTACGTGTCCATCGTCATGGGCGACATGGAGAAAGACCAGGGCACCGTACGCTCCTGGCTCACCGACCGCAAGCTGTACGTCAGCTCCTCGCCGGTAGACGACGGAGGCAAGCTCTCCATCACGCACTACCGCACCATCAAGCGGGCCAACGGCTATTCGCTCATGGAGCTGCAACTGGAAACGGGACGCAAGAACCAGATTCGCGTACACATGCAGTCGCTCGGTCATCCGGTGGTGGGCGATGCACGTTACGGCTGCGAAACCGACCCGCTCGGACGTCTGGCACTCCACGCCTTCAAGCTGTGCTTCTACCACCCGCTTACGGGCGAACGGATGGAATTCGAGACTCCCTATCCTGCCCCGTTCAAGAACCTGATGCTGAGAAAATAAAAACAATATATGATAAAAAACCTGATTTTTGATTTCGGAGGGGTCATCGCCCCTATCAGCCGCGAACAGGCGGTGGAAGCGTTCCGCCAGTTAGGAGTGGCTGATGCCGACCAGCGCCTGGACAAATATCACCAGACGGGAATTTTCCAGGAACTGGAAGAAGGAAAAATTACCCCCGATGAGTTCCAGGAAAAACTGGGACAATTGTGCGGCGGACGCACGCCCAGCTGGGAGGAGACGCGCCAGGCATGGCTGGGCTATTTCACCGGACTGGACGAACGCCTGCTCGACTGCCTGAAGGAGCTGCGCAAACGCTACAAGCTCTTCGTGCTGAGCAACACCAATCCTTACGTGATGGACTGGGCCTGCAGTCCGGCATTCTCCTCAAAGGGGAAACCGCTCACCGACTATTTTGACAAGCTGTACCTCTCCTACCAGATTGGAGTGACCAAGCCCGACCGGCAGATTTTCGACTTCCTGATAGCCGATGCCGACATTCTTCCGTCAGAATCGCTCTTCATTGACGATGGGGCCGGCAATGTAAAGGCAGCCCACGAACTGGGTTTCCAGACCTACTGCCCGCATAACGGCGAAGACTGGCGCGATGCGCTGGCTGTCCTGCTTCAGAAAGCCTGACCAGGCACAATAATACATCTCCATAGCGCCCTGCACCGGAAACTTTTCCACCGGCTGCAGGGCTTTTTTATGCGCCAATCCCTACCTCCGATAGGGAAATTCCCCCACAGGAATAGGAAAAATCATTCGTTTGTATGATTTTTTTCGGATACCTTTGTCACATAGAGGAAAACAAACACACAAAGAGTTATGAGAACAAGGGTAAGAAAATTCATATATATGGCGATGCTGGTCGCACTGACACTCGCCTTCCCGTCGTGTAACGTGGAAATGGAACTGGGAAACAACACCCTGGAATATCGTGAACGCACAGCGTATCTCTGCAGCTACGACTGGCAGGACGACTGGTACGACGACTACGGCTTGCATCACTTTCAGGTGCTGCGCTTCTATACCAACGGAACCGGTGAAGACTTTATCCGCATTCAGGATGCCCGCGGACGTTGGGAGGAATATACCTACACCTTCACGTGGGACTGGTACGACGCTTTCTACACCAGCATCCGGCTGAACTACGGCCGAGGCGACTACTCCTACATGGACAATATCCGCCTGGGAGAAGGACGAATGGAATGCCTGCTCGACGGTGCGGCAGTATGCTTCTATAGTTATTAAAAAAAATCAGTAAGAAAAACCGACAGATAAAGCGAACAAAACACGAAATCTGTTTGTTATAGAAATAAATCACCAAAGAATTTCATGTTTTCTTTTTTAAGATAATTAATTTTTTAGTTTATTCGTTCAAAAAAAAACGTATCCTGCCGTGAGACAGCGATACGTTTTTTTATGCAATGAACACAAGAGTTCCGCCCGTGGGCTCAGCTCATGCTGCCGCCCACGATGTCCAGCAACTCGTTGGTAATCGCCTGCTGGCGGCTCTTGTTGTAAATCAAGGTCAGTTCCTGAATCAGGTCGTTTGCATTGTCCGTGGCAATCTGCATAGCCATGGTGCGCGCGGCATGTTCCGAAGCCGTGGAGTCAAGCAGCACGGTGTACATCTTCATGCGGAGCACCTTGGGCAGCAGCTCCTCCATCACCTGTTCCGGCGACGGCTCGATGAGGTAATCGGCCTGCATGGTTTCCTGCTCCTCTCCCTTCTCGTCCGCATGACCGGCACTCAGGTCGAGCGGCAAGTAAGTTTCCCGCGTCAATACCTGCGAAGAGGTCGACTTGAAGTGGTTGTAGAGCAGCTCCACCTGCTGAATCTCACCGCTGGCAAACCGTGTCATCAGCTCGGCAGCCAGGTCAGCCGCCTCCTGATAGTTCGGTTTTCCGCTCATGTGCTGATAATCGCCGGCCGCCGTCAGTCCCTCCATCTTCTTCACCGCATCGGCCACCTTACGGCCCACCGGATAAATCAGGATGTTCTCACGGCCCACCTTCGGCTCATACTCTGCCACCACCTCGTTCAGGTGACGGATGACATTGGCATTGAATCCGCCGCACAGACTGCTGTTCGAGGCAAACACCACCACGGCCACTTTCTTCACTTCACGTTTCACTGCAAAAGGCGATTCCACGCTCAGTTCCGCGCCCAGGAAATTACTGAGCATGCGGTGCAACCGGCGTTCGTAGGGAAGCATATTTTCAATGGCCTCCTGCGCCTTGTGCAGCTTGGAAGACGCCACCATCTTCATCGCCGAAGTAATCTTCAGCGTGCCGTGGATTGAGTTGATTCTTCCTTTAACTTCTTTCAGTGATGCCATGGGATTTATGCTTTAAATTGTCCGGCTGCGTCTGCGGCCACTTTTTCAATGAGCGACGTAATTTCGTCGGTAATCTTTCCGGAAGCCAGCACGTCGAGCACATCTTTCTGATGGTTGGCACGCAGGTAAGTCAAGAACGCATCCTGGAAGGCACGTACCTTCGAAATAGGAATGTCGCGCATCAGTCCGTGCGTACCACAGTACAGAATGGCCACCTGTTCGCCTACCGGCATCGGTGAGTACTGCGGCTGAATCAGCAGCTGGTTGTTCTTACGTCCACGGTCGATGGCCATGGCAGTCACAGAGTCCATGTCGCTGCTGAACTTCGAGAAGGCCTCCAGCTCACGATACTGTGCCTGGTCAATCTTCAGCGTACCGGCCACTTTCTTCATACTCTTTATCTGGGCGCTACCACCTACACGCGATACGGAGATACCCACGTTGATAGCCGGACGGAATCCCTGGTTGAACAAGTCAGTTTCCAGGAAGATCTGACCGTCGGTAATGGAAATCACGTTGGTCGGGATGTAGGCAGACACGTCGCCGGCCTGTGTTTCGATAATCGGCAGGGCGGTCAGTGAACCTCCGGCCTTTACCTTGCCCTTCAGGCTGGGCGGCAGGTCGTTCATCTGTTCGGCCACTTCCTGCTGGTTGATAATCTTCGCCGCACGTTCCAGCAGACGAGAGTGCAGGTAGAAGATATCACCCGGATAAGCCTCACGTCCTGACGGACGACGCAGAATCAGTGATACCTCACGGTAGGCCACAGCCTGTTTTGACAAGTCATCGTACACCACCAGTGCATGACGGCCGGTGTCACGGAAGTACTCACCGATAGCAGCTCCTGCAAACGGAGCGAAATACTGCATGGCAGCCGGGTCGGAAGCCGTAGCAGCCACCACGATGGTATAGTCCATCGCACCCTTCTCACGCAGTGCATTCACGATGCTGGCCACGGTAGAACCTTTCTGACCGATAGCCACGTAGATACAGTACACCGGATTTCCTGCCTCGTAATTGGCACGCTGGTTGATGATGGTATCGATGGCAATGGCCGTCTTACCTGTCTGACGGTCACCGATAATCAACTCACGCTGTCCGCGGCCGATAGGAATCATGGCATCGATAGCCTTCAGTCCCGTCTGCAGCGGTTCCGTTACCGGCTGACGGAAGATAACCCCCGGTGCCTTACGCTCCAGCGGCATCTCGCACAGCTCTCCGCCAATTTCGCCGCGCCCGTCCAAGGGCACACCCAGAGGGTCGATTACACGTCCCAGCATCGATTCTCCCACGTTGATGGAAGCAATATGCTTCGTACGCTTCACAATCATCCCCTCCTTAATCTGGTCGGTCGGACCCAGAAGCACTGCTCCCACGTTGTCCTCCTCCAGATTCATCACCGTTCCCATGATACCGTTTTCAAACTGTAGCAACTCGTTGGCTTCCGCATTACGCAAACCGTAAATACGGGCCACACCGTCGCTCACCTGAAGCACGGTACCCACTTCGTCGAATTTCAGCGAGTTGTCAATCCCCTTCAACTGTTGGAGCAACACCTCTGAAACTTCGCTGGGTTTTATTGTATTTTCTGGCATAATTCTTTTTAATTAATAATTAATAATGAACAGTGAATAATAGGAATCGTTTTTCATTATTCATTATTCATTCTTCATTATTCATTGTTTACACTATTCTCCTGTTTTTCGCGATAAACTGCTGTTTCACGCGCTTCAACTGGTTCGCCACACTGGAGTCCAGGCGGAAGCCACCCAGTTCGATGATGTATCCTCCGATCAGGCTTTTGTCCACCTTCTCTTCCAGAATCACCTCACCGTGCGTCTTCTCGGCAGCCAGTTTCTGCAAGTGTGCCACAAGCTTGGGCGAACTGACGGCAGTGGTAAGCTTTCCGATGAGGATGTGCTTGTCTTCCTGATACAGGTCGATGTACGACCACATCATGAACTGCAAGACCTTCTCCCTTCTGTCTTCCAGCACCAGGCTGAGAAAACGCGTCATCACCTGGCTTACGTCCTTTCCACCCGAAGCCTCGCAAAGCAGCTCCAGCTTCTTGCTTCTCTCCAGCACCGGATTTTCCACGGCACGCCGCAGGGCGGGCACTTCGGCAAAGTGTGCAGCCAGCGTCTTCACCTCTTTGTACACCTTGTCTTCCAGCCCTTCTCCCTTCGCGTATGCCAGCAGTGCCTTCGCGAAACGTCTTGAAACGACTCCTGTATTCATGACACGTTATTTTTTAGAAGTTTCAATCATTTCATCCAGCAGACGGTCAATCAGCGCAGCCTGTTCCTTTTCATCGGCCAGCTTGTTGCGCATAATCTTCTCTGCGATGCCCACTGACAACACGGCTACCTGGCGGCGGATGTCACGGATGGCACTTTCCTTTTCCGTTTCAATCTGCTTCTTCATCTCCTCCATCAGGCGGTTGCCTTCGGCGAAGGCCTTCTCCTGAGCGTCCTTGATGATGCGGTCGCGCGTAGCAGCAGCCTCACTCAGAATGCGGTGCTGTTCTTCACGTGCCTGTGCCAGGAGTTTCTCCCCCTCCACCTTCACGTTGGCCAGCTGTTCGTTGGCCTCGCGCGCCGCCTTGAGCGAATTGTCAATGTATGCTTTCCGGTCCTCCACCATCTTCAGTATCACCGGGAAGCCGTATTTCGCCAAGACGAAGAACACGACTCCGAAGGTGATGACCATCCAGAACAGCAGCCCCGGATCCGGAGTTAATAATCCCATAACTTATTGTTTTATTTTTTTACAAGAACAAAGTCAACAAACAAACCACGATAGCAATCAGTGCCACACCTTCTACCAGCGCAGCAGCGATAATCATGTTCATACGCAAGTCGCCTGAAGCTTCCGGCTGGCGTGCAATAGCTTCCATAGCCGAGCTACCAATCTTACCGATACCCATACCGGCACCTAAAACTGCAATACCTGCACCGATAGCGGCGCCCAACTTACTAATACCTACACCTGCAGCTGCCTGCAATAAAACTGACAATAACATAATTTTCTTGTTTTAAAAGGTTATACTTTAATTTTTTTTGAATCAATTATTTTTCGGCATGTTCCTTCACCTGCGACAGACCGATAAACACGGCCGACAGCATCGTGAAGACGTATGCCTGGATGAATGCCACCAGAATTTCCAGCGCATTCATGAAAATATCGAATGCCACCGACACCACCGTCATCGAGCCGTTGATTACCGGACCCGACTTCACCGTAATGAAGATAATGGCAATCAGACTGAGCACGGCCGCATGTCCTGCCATGATGTTGGCAAACAAACGGATCATCAGTGCAAACGGTTTGGTAAAAATACCGAAGAATTCTATCAAAGGCATCATCGGTATCGGTACCTTCAACCACGTAGGCACATCGGGCCAGAAAATTTCTTTCCAGTACGCCTTCGTACCATACACATTAGTCATGATGAACGTGCACAAGGCCAGCACCAAGGTAATGGCAATGTTACCCGTCACGTTAGCACCTCCGGGGAAGATAGGAATCAGCCCCATCAGGTTGTTCACCAGAATGAAGAAGAACGCCGTGAGCAGATAAGGTGCGTAGCGGCGGTAATTCTCGCCGATGCAGCCCTTAATCACGTCGTTGTAGATAGAAAGCACCGTGGCCTCAATCATGCCGACGCCCCCCTTGGGTGCCCCGTCTTCCAGCGGATGTTTCTTGTACCAGCGCACGCAGCTCATCATGATGACCAGCAGCACCGCACTGTTGATAAACAAGCCCAGCACATTCTTCGTGATGGAGATGTCCAGCGGACGCACCTCCTCGCCGGCCGCATTGCGTTCCACGATCTTGCCGTCGTAGGCACCGCCCTCGGCCACGTACAGACCCTCATAAGGACCTTCCTCCAGCCGGGCAGACGAGAACACATGCCAGCCCGTACTGCTTTTCACGATCACCGGCAGCGGAATGCTTACCTCCGTATCGCCAAACTTCGCAATGTGCCACTGGTAGGCATCGCCAATGTGTCCGAACACCAGTTCGTTCACGTCGATGTCCCCCTCAGCGGCCTGTGCCTTCGTCAGCGCAGCCGGAACCGCCATCAGCAGTAACAGCGTGATGATTATGTACCGTAATTTTTTCATCATTAGCTTTTTTTCTTAGTTTGAGTTTCGCTTCAAAAAGAAGGAAAAAACGGGTTTCGAATATCAGAAACGCAAAGTAGAAGAAGATGAAGGTCAGCATGAACGCCACCACTTCATGTCCTATCACAAATCCGTAGAACATCAGCAGCATGGCACTGACAATGAATTTCAGTACCTTGCACACCAGATACGTCATCGCAATCCGTTCCAGCCCCACGCGATAGTTGAACGCGAACATTTCTATGTAAAACAGGCCGAAAAGATAGAAGAATATCGGAATGGCCGGAAACCACAGGAAATACCTGTCGGGAATGAACAGATGATATACCACGGCGACGAGCGTCGTCAGCACAACTCCAATCACGGTCAGTTCTTTTATAAATTTCTTCTTAACGGTCAACAAAAACATAGTATCGTGCGGTTTTTCATCCGGAAAGCCGCCAAAAACATATTCGGTTCATCGCCTGCTTCGCTCCTCTCAGAGTTCCACACAGACTGAAATCTGATTCTCCTTGACTTCCACGAATCCCCCCTTGATTTGCAGGGATTGCGTTTCCTGTCCGGCCACGTATTTCACTTCCCCGGCCGAGAGCGTGGAAATCAGCGGGGCATGGTTGGCCATGACCTGAAATTTTCCTGCGCTTCCCGGAAAGGTAGCCTGGCTCACTTTTCCTTCGTAAACCAGCTTTTCGGGTGAAACGATAACCAGATGAAGTTCTTTCATATTAAGCTATCAGCTTTTAACTTTTAACTATTAATTATTAACTCTCAGCCGCTTCCATCAGCTTCTTACCCTTCTCAATGGCGTCCTCAATGGTACCCACGTTCAGGAAAGCCTGTTCAGGCAGATAGTCTACCTCGCCGTCCAGAATCATCTTGAATCCCTTGATGGTGTCTTCTATGGAAACCATCACGCCCGGCACACCCGTAAACTGCTCGGCCACGGCAAACGGCTGCGAAAGGAATCGCTGCACGCGGCGGGCACGGTTCACCGTCAGACGGTCTTCATCCGAAAGTTCATCCATACCTAAGATAGAGATAATATCCTGAAGTTCCTTGTTGCGCTGCAGAATCTGTTTCACGCGCTGAGCGGTTTCGTAGTGCTCCTTGCCCACAATCAGCGGGTCGAGGATACGCGACGTAGAATCCAGCGGGTCTACAGCCGGATAGATACCCAGCTCGGTAATCTTACGGCTCAACACCGTAGTGGCATCCAGGTGCGTAAAGGTAGTAGCCGGAGCAGGGTCGGTCAAGTCATCGGCCGGCACGTACACCGCCTGCACGGAAGTAATGGAGCCGTTCTTCGTAGAAGTGATACGTTCCTGCATCTGTCCCATTTCCGTAGCCAGTGTCGGCTGGTAACCTACTGCCGAAGGCATACGTCCCAGCAAGGCTGAAACCTCAGAACCTGCCTGCGTAAAACGGAAGATGTTGTCGATAAAGAACAGGATATCGCGCGGACCGTTGTCGCCCGTCTGGCGGTCACGGAACGATTCGGCCAGTGTCAGACCCGACAAGGCTACTGACTGACGGGCACCGGGAGGCTCGTTCATCTGTCCGAACACCATGGCTACCTGCGATTTTTCCACTTCGTTGTAATCCACCTTCGAAAGGTCCCAGTTTCCTTCCTCCATGCTCTTGAGGAATTCGTCACCGTAGCGGATTACGCCTGATTCAATCATTTCTCTCAGCAGGTCGTTACCTTCACGGGTACGCTCACCCACTCCTGCAAACACGGAGAAACCATTGTGTTTCTTGGCAATGTTATTGATTAACTCTTTGATGAGCACGGTTTTTCCAACACCCGCCCCACCAAACAGACCGATTTTACCACCCTTCAGGTAAGGTTCCAGCAGGTCAATCACCTTGATACCGGTAAACAATACTTCCTGGGTAGTGGCCAGGTCTTCGAATTTCGGAGGTTCACGGTGAATAGGAAATCCGTCCGTCTTGTCCAGTTCTTTCATACCGTCAATGGTATCACCTACCACATTCATCACACGGCCCTTGATCTGGTTTCCGATAGGCATCGAAATCGGATGCCCTGCAGGAACGACTTCCATTCCGCGCTTCAATCCGTCCGTACTGTCCATGGCCACGCAGCGTACCGTGTCTTCACCGATATGCTGCTGCACTTCAATCACCAGCGTACGCCCGTCGTTACGGGCAATCGTCATGGCATCGTGGATCTTCGGCAAGGCGTGTTCCACGTCTTGTCCTTCTTCAAACTTGAAGTACACATCGACCACCGGACCGATTACCTGCGAAATGTGTCCAACGATTTTTGACATAAGCAATTATTTTAATTTAAAAGAATGAATCATCCATGGTTCTTACCTATTAAACAAACGTCCCGGGTATTTGTTTAAAGTTTGACCATTTCTGTAACGCAAATGTACTGAATAAACTCTCATATATGTAACTCCATGTAACATTTTTTAGACTGATTCCCCTAATAATAGACATAAATCAAGAGATATCGGACAAATGGTTTTACACTTGTTTACACGGAAGCCGGATATCTAAACAAATATTTAAAGATTCAGGACGTGTGTGCGGCCACACCTACAAAAAAAGCCACATTGCTGTGGCTCTTCTTGTAATAATATGTCTCGTTACACGCGCTTGAAGGTGTAATTGCCTTCCTCAGTGTACATTTCCGATTCAAACGTACAGTCGTACGAAGCTTGAATCTCCTCCTCCGTATACGACAGAATCACCACCCGTATGTTGCGGCCACGGTTGTCCGACAGCGTCAGCACTCCTTTGCTCAGCGTCCAGTTGAACGACTCGCCACGGAACGAAGCCGTACCGTCACTTCTTACCGAGAGCGTCTGCCCCATGTGCTCAGGATCATTACGACCAGACTCACCTTCCGAATTTGTCCAGTCATTCGCCGTCACTTTCCACGTACCGATAATGTCTTCTCTCGACACTTCCACACCCGTCGGGTCTTCCGTGCTACAGCTGGCCATTCCAGCCACCATCAGGATAAAGCTCAAAAAGAGCCATACATTCTTTAGTTTCTTCATTTTCATTTGATTTTACAGATAATATATAATGCTTATACTATTTCTTTCTCCAGATCGATTCCACCTTCCGCCTTACGGCCAGCACGTTCAGCACCGATACCAGCAGGAAAAGTCCCCCGGCCGTCAGCAGCGCCGGCAGCAGGCTGCCTCCCTGAAAATCGGGTACCATCCGCTGCAGCATGTCCAGATACGCTCCCCGGGCCACGCACACCAGCAGCACACCCATGGCTGCCACTGCCGCGTTCAGCCCCACCGTGAGCACCTGATACGGACGCGCCACCGCTGCCGGACTGAAGCCTATCATCAGCAGGTTCTCCAGCTTCTTCGTGTTCTTCTGCAACAGCAGGTAGATGCTCAGCATTAGCAGGTAGAACGACAGCACACTGATAATCAGGCCCACCGTGAGCACGATGCCTACCACCATCTTCAGGAACCACGTCGTCTTTCCCGCATCCAGCTTGTCGCCTTCCGTCTCATAGCCTTTCTGCTTGAAATACTTCGCAATGCGGTCGTCCGCCGGATTGTCCACTTCCACAATCAGTCGTGAGGGAGCCGTCTCACCGCCGTCCCCCAGTGTCGCGTTGGCCCAGTCCATGAACGCCTGCGGCACCAGAATCGTGTTCAGCCGGTTGGAGAAACCCACGATACGTCCCTTCATGCGCTCCGTCCGTCCCCTTCCGCTCAGCCGCACGTCCAGCGTCATCATCCCCATCACGCCCTCCGAGAGCTGCGGCAGGTTGCGGCTCTGTGCAAAGCCGAAATTATACAGGTTCAGGTAGTTGCGCGGAATGATAATAGGGATTTCGGTCTGCCCCTCGCGATACGTCCAGCCTTCCAGCCGCACGTCGACAAACTCATCGGGCACCGACTCAAAGAACATGGCCGTAGAGAGCTGCATGCCCGCCATGTCCATGCCGGCCGACACCTGAAACTGCGCCGGAGTGAACGCCCCCGTCCGCTTGGCAAACGGCTGCGACTCCATGTCGGCTATGTCGGCACGCGAGAACGTGCCTCCCTTGCCCACCAGGCTGCCCAGCGTGCTCACCTGCTTGCTCACAATCACGTAGTCCTTCTTCATGAAACTGTCGCCCTGCGTAAACACCGGCAACACGTCCTTATAAAACTGTATACTCAGCAGCACGATGACCATACCGCACAGGTTGGCCAGGAAAAACCCCGCCAGCTGCGCCACACTGATGTGCTGTCTCAATAATTTCCAGATCATATCCGTCTTCGTTTTAATCCCTTACAAACTCAGCACCCTGTCATACTCCAGCGGCAGGTGCTTGCCAATGGACGTCACAATCACTCCTGCTCCCTGGCGGGCCGCCTCCTCCTTCAGGATGCGCGCCATAATCAGCCCGTTGCCGTCGTCCAGGTGGCTCACCGGCTCATCCAGGAAGAAAAAGTCGGCCGGCTGACACAGCATCCGCACGAAAGCCACGCGCTGCTGCTGTCCGTACGACATCTTGCCCACTTTCACGTCCCACTTGTCGGCGATGCCCAGCTGCTCAAACCAGTCCTTCACCTGCTGCTTGCGGCAGAAGCCCGTCAGCCCGTTCTTCAGCTGCACGTTCTCCCATGCCGTCAGTTCCCCGAACAGGCGGAGCTCCTGAAACAGCATGCTCAGCGAACGCTTGCGGATGTCGGTCCACTGCTTCACCGTGAGTTTCCGCACATTCTCCCCGTCGAAGGTGATAATCCCCTGGTAATCCGTACGGTACCCGTAAATAAAACTGCAAAGCGACGACTTGCCTGTGCCCGACGCCGCTTCAATCAGATACATCTTTCCCTTCTGGAAAGCCACCTGCCGGTGCCACACGTCAGACACGATTCCGTCGCGTCCGGCGAATACCTCCGGCAGGGTTTGCTGTAATTCTATTGTGTTCATTTCATTCAATGAATAATTAATAATGAACAATGAAAAACGAGTGAATGCTCTTCGTTATTCATTATTCATTATTCACTATTAATTATTAACTATCTGTACCAGCTGCTTCAGCGCATTCTCCTTGCGGTTCTTCAGCTGCAACACCATGCGCGCCTTGGTCGGTTCATCCGATTCCACGCTCAGGTAGTCCAGCATGCTCACGTATGGCACCTGCGGAAGCACGGCAGCCAGTGCCTGGAAGTTTACGTTCAGGTAGAAATGCTTGTCCTTCACGTCCTTGGCCCAGTCACAGTCTTTCAGCGACAGTCCCTTCACCTCACGACCAATCAGGTCTTCCTGATTCGTCAGGTAGAAGCGGTCATCTTTCACGCCCAGCCAGAAAGACACCGGTCCGCGGCCCATGCCCAGCATGGCACCGTTGGCAGCCACAAACTGATAAGCATTCTCGCCCTTGTTTACCAGGCGCATCTGTCCGTTTGTCATGGCCAGCATCGGTTTCAAGTCTTCAAACGTGCGCATAAAGTCACTGTTCGTCACGTCGGCATACAGGATGAAGCCCGGCTTCATCGACATTTCCGGCATGGCCACTGCCACGTCACCCTTCACCGCCTTGAAGATAGCCTCAAAGTCGAGCGGCATCATCGAGTTGTCCAGCTCCTGACGCACCGTCGGGTTCTCGCGCAGCAGTTCGTACGCCTTCTCACCGTTCACGTTGGCAGCCATCCAGCCCACCGTATTGGCCGGAAACGTCTTCAGGTACGTACCGTCCAGTTCCCCGCTCACTTCCGCCTGCTTCTTCAGCAAGTCCTTGAACTTGCCCTCCAACAGCGTCTCCACTTCCATCACGGCCCTTCCCGCCTGGAAATCGAGCGTAGAGAATATCTTTAAATCATTCAGGTTCAAGTCAGCCGGCAGTCCCATGGTCATCGGTCCCCAATAACTCTTCGGCATGACATCCAGTGCAGTCACCATGGCCACATCCTCGTCGGCATCCTCTAATTTCTTGAATTCCGGAGTGCCCGAATAGCCCTCCCCTTCTTTCTGGCGCAGCCACATCGAAGCCTGATGCTGCAAGTCCTTCGGGTTGCCGTTGCCCGCCAGCATCATGAACGCATCGTCCGTCCAGGCCATCAGTCCGCCGCCACCCACGGTCCAGCGGCAGCCGTCGCCGTCGGCAGGAGCCTCACACGCCTTCTGCTCCTGAAGCATTGCAATCAAATCTTCCAGTTTTCCCTTGTCGGCCATGCGCACCAGCACACCGCCCATCTCCATCTGAGAAGCCCCAAAGAAATACACCCGGTCGGTCAGTTTCAGTCCGCTTTCCTCCGGATTCTCCATCAGCTTGTCCACCAGGGCATCCGCATTGCCCTTCAGGCTCGATTTCATCATCTGCCCCATCGACTGCTTTGCCTGATCGTTCAGGTCACACTTCTGTGCCATATCCATCAGGTCGAACGAGAATACAGCAGCCGCATCTTTCGGCAATGCATTGGTATAAGGATTACTCTCCCCGCAGGCAGACAACAGGAAAGCCATACCCAGTGCCAGGCTTCCCATCCATTTCCATGTCTTTTTCATAATCATTTATTTAAAAGTTACACATCACCTTCATTCCGCGTGTGTCAGGTTCATCAGGTGTACGGCCACCAGCGCCGCCGTCTCCGTACGCAGACGCGACTTGCCCAGGCTCACCGCCTGAAAACCTTTTTCAGCCGCCAGTGCCACTTCCTCCGGACTAAAGTCCCCCTCCGGGCCAATCAGCACCACGGCATCCTCGTCCGTGCGGAGCACATCGCGCAGAAGGGGCTTTTCCCCCTCATAACAGTGCGCAATGAACTTCTGCCCCGTAAATTCCCGCTCCATGAAGCGGCGGAAATCCGTCATCTCGTTTACCACCGGCTTGCGCGCCTTGAGCGACTGCTTTACGGCCGACACCACGATTTTCTCCACCCGTTCCGTCTTGATGACCTTCCGCTCCGAAAAACGGCAGTTCAGAAAAGTCAGCTCGTCGAAACCGATTTCCGTGGCCTTTTCCGCCAGCCATTCCATGCGGTCCATGTTCTTGGTAGGTGCCAGTGCCAGGTGCAGATGCCCTTTCCAGAAAGGCTCCTGCTCCGTTTTCTCCACCACCTTCACCACACAGCGCTTCTGCGTGGCAGCCGAAATGACCGCCCGATAGAAGCAGCCTTTCCCGTCGGTCAGGGTAATCTCCTCGCCCACTCCCAGGCGCAACACCCGCAGACAGTGTCCGGCCTCTTCCTCCGGCAGCTCCATGGTTTGCGCAATATCCGGTGCATAAAACACGTGCATAGACTTATTCCTTTTCGTTAGCTTCTTCTTCCAGACTGTCGTCTGTTTCCCCTCTCTCCCTACGAGCCTGCATTTCGCGCTTAATCAGCTCTGCATACTCGTAGTTTTCCTCACGGATGGCCTTTTCCATCTCCTTCTCCAGGTAAAACATCGGCAATCCGCGCAACAGCGCCGCCTGCAAGTGCGATACAGACTTCTTGGCAAAATCCGGCACCCGGTTTTCCAGCATCTCCGTTCTGATATAGAACGGTGCCTCTCCCAAGGTAGCAAGTACCAGCGCATCGGCCAGTTTCACGGTCAGTTCCACCACCGTGCCGTCCGCCTTGCGCATATAGACACTGGTCTGCGGTACCTGGTCTTCCTTTCCCCACAGCACTGCCTTTTCCACCGTAGCCCCATAATGCTCCTTCAGCATCTTCAGCATCTGGTAGTGCACCGAAAGGTCCACCGCCTCCGGCGCATCCAGCGATACGTCCAGCAAGTCTGCTTCGTCGGCATTGATGATAGCCATGAACTTACGGTGCGGCTCTTCCTTCTCTTCCAGCATCATCTTGTAATTGTAGCCGTTTGCCATCAGCATATCCATTTTGTCCGCATCCGTCAGCACCTCATCGAATGTCAGGTCCTTTACCAGTTCTACCGGGTTTATCATCTCTGTAATGTAGCTGACTTTCAGTTCTGTCAGTCCTTCGTTTCCTTTGAATTCCATAGTGAAATCTCATTTTAATTGTTATTACTATTATGCTTATATTTAAATACCACTGAAAAGACTACGGCCACCACCAGCGCATAAGCTGCAAACACGAACCATGCGTAGCTCCAGCCTTCCACCTGCGGCGCCTGCGAGTTGAAGTCCACAAAGCAGTTCACCACCGCCTGCGCACACAGCGTGCCCACCGTAGCACCGATACCGTTGGTCATGATAATGAACAGTCCCTGCGCGCTCGAGCGGATAGACAAATCCGTCTCCTTGTCGACAAACAGCGAACCCGACACGTTGAAGAAGTCGAATGCCACGCCATACACCAGCATGGACAGCACGAACATCCACACCCCGCTGCCCGGGTCACCCAGGCCGAACAGTCCGAAGCGGAGCACCCATGCCACCATGGCAATCAGCATCACCCGCTTGATGCCGAAACGTCCCAGGAAGAACGGAATCAGCAGGATACAGCACGCTTCACTGATTTGCGAGAGCGAAATCAGCAGGTTGGCATGCTGCACGCCAAACGTATCGGCATATTCCGGAATGGCGCTGAAGCTGGTGATAAACGGATTGGCAAACCCGTTCGTAATCTGCAGCGACACACCCAGCAGCATCGAGAAGATGAAGAACACCGCCATCTTGCGGTTCTTGAACAGCAGAAACGCCTTCAGTCCCAGTGCCTCCACCAGCGACTTGCGTCCTCCCTGCGCACGGCTCACCGGACATTCCGGCAGCGTCTGGGCATATACAGCCAGCACCACGCCCCACACCGCACACGTAAAGAACTGCATGTAGTTCGACTGGAATCCCAGTAAATCTACCAGCCACATGGAACAAATGAAACCGATGGTCCCGAACGTACGTATCGGCGGAAACGCCTTGATGGTATCCAGCCCTGCCTTGTCCAGCGCCGTATAAGCCACCGAATTCGACAGAGCCAGCGTAGGCATATAGAACGCCACACTCACGGAGTAGAACGCGAACAGCGGCGCAAATTCCACCTGCGGTCCCGTAGTCATGGCATAATAGCCCGCTCCACCCATAAACAGGGCCGCCAACAGATGGCTCAGCCCCAGCAACCGTTGCGCCGGAATCCAGCGGTCAGCCACAATACCCAACACAGCCGGCATGAACAGGGACACAATCCCCTGCATGGCGTAAAAAATTCCGATATGTCCGCCTAATCCCACACCCGCCAGGTACGTACCCATTGAGGTAAGATACGCTCCCCACACGGCAAACTGCAGGAAGTTCATGACAATCAGTCTCATTTTCATGTTCATATACTCATAGATTTAAAGGTTATTTCATCATCGTAGCCAGTGAAGCCAGCATCGTAGCCAGTGAAGCAAACGAAGTCGCATTCGATACTATGTTCGCAAAGTTGAACTTCTTCGTCTTGTTCGGCACCACGATTTCGCAGCCCGGCTCAATCTGTTTCTTGCCGCTGCCCTTCACTTCGGCCACCTGTCCGTTCATATAAATAATGAACTTCTGGCTCTTCTTGGCGTTGGCAGAGTAACCGCCCGCCTGGCTCAGGTAATACTTCACGCTCTTGCCTGCCGCATACGATACCGTGTTCGGCATCATCACCGCTCCGTTCACCTTCACCGTATTATTATATTCCGGCACAGTCAGCACATCGCCCTCACGCAGCACCAGGTCAGCGTCTCCGCCCGGGTTCGCCAGTGCAGCTTCCAGGTCGATACCTACTGTAAACGTACTGTCCACCTTCAGTCCCAGCGTGTTGGCCATGGCATCACCGATTTCACGGCGCATCATCTTCACCACATCCTCCATGCGGCGCAGCTCCTCCTCGTTGGCCACGCGGCGCAACTTCGCTCCACGCACATACGCATAACGGCTCACCCCGCCGGCACGCTGAATCAGGCTGCTCAGACGCTCGCTCTTCGTGTTCAGCGTATAATCACCGCGGAACAGCACCTCACCGTCCACCGTCACGTTCACCTGCTCGTTGTAGCTCGGGCTGCGGCGCACAAACACCTGGTCGTACGGCTGCAGTTCAAATCCCGCTTCACCGTCCACCACGAAACCATCCTTCAGTCCGAACGAGAAATTCTGTCCGATTACGTCCGGTTCCGCTGTACCTCTCGGGTCACGGATGCGTCGTGACACGTCCACACGCACCAGCGAAGCCGATTCCTTCAAACCGCCCGCTGTAATCACCAGGTCCTCCAGGCTCATGTGGTCGGCATACGTATAGCTGCCCGGCTTGTTCACCTCACCGCTGATGGTCACCTTGCCCATGTCCTGCAAATCGTGGATGCTCGGGATATACAAAATGTCATTCTTCTGCAAGGCAATGTCGGGCGACGTACCGTTCAAGATACCCTGAATGTCAACCGGCAACACCTCCTTCGTCAGGTTTTCCCGTTCGCGATACAACACCGCACGTCCTGTAAAGGCATCCCCCAGCAAACCGTCGGCCTTCTCCACCAGCTGGCGTACCGTGTTCAGCGAACCGCTCAACTCGAATACTCCCGGGTGATACACAGCCCCTTTCACCTCCAGACGGTTGTTGAAGCGGTTCAGAATCGAATCCACCGAAATCACGTCACCGTCTAATAATTTAAACGCAGAATAGTCTATATCGTTCACCGTTTTCACGGAAAATTCTTTACCGTCCTTACGCAACACCCTGATACTCTTCTTGTAAGCATCCGAAGCAAAACCACCGGCATACTTCAGCAAAGTGGCAGCCGATTCCCCGTTCTTCATTTCGTAGAACATCGGGCGCTTCACCTTACCCGTAATCTTCACCAGCTCGTCGTAAGTAGGCACAATCACCACGTCGCCGTCCTGCAGGCGGATGTCGTCCTGAATCTGCCCCTTCATGATGTACTCATACACGTCCAGACGGGCAAACGTCTTTCCGCCGCGGGCCACCTGCACGTTACGCAAGCTACCGATGTCGCTCACACCACCTGCCACGTACAGCGCATGGAATACCGTCGAGAGTGACGACAGCGAATACGTACCCGGCGCCATCACTTCCCCCATCACGTTCACCTGGATGGTACGGATATTTCCCAATGTCACCTGGATGTTATTGCCCGAATCCGCATAAATCTTTCCCAATTCCTGCTTCAGCAGCTGGCGTGCATCCTGAATCGTCATGTTGTTCAGGTACACCGGACCCAGGTTGATGATGTTCACATAGCCGTCGGGCGAAATCTCCAGCCGCATGGTATTCTGGCTAGCGCCCCACACGTCGATAATCACCTCGTCACCCGGTCCCAAACGGTAGTTTTCCGGAGTTGCCATGCTCAGGTTAGGCTGGAAGGTCAGCTGTTCAATGTTGAAGATATTCCGTCCGAACACATCGTTCTCGCTGGTAACCACCGTCGTCAGGTTGCGGCGTTTCTTCATGGTCTTCTGCATGTCTTCCGACCACATGCTCTTGTCCACGTTTGTCGAACTTGTCTCCAGGAATTCCGAAGCATCCTCTTCCGTACCGGTCGCAGTAGTTTTCCGGGCCCGTGAACCAGAGCCCAGCAGCGAGCTGTCTTCCCCCGTCAGAGAACCGCTGCCCGATGTCGACGCGCCCGTCGAACCCGAATACATGGACTTCAATCGCAGCAACTGCTCCTGAGTGGCCCCCTTGGCCAGCAGCTCCATCGCAATGGTTTGCTGGTCCTTGCCCTGTTGAAGCGCCTGTTGCACATATTCTATCACCTGGTTGTCGGTCATTCCGCTCTGGGCATACGCGACGGATCCCCACAGCAGGAACAGACACAATGCCAATCTTACAAACTGTCTTCTCATTCTGTCTTTCATTTTAGTTTTAAGGACAAAGATACATTATTGAAAACGAATCACCAAGCGCTTAGCCCCGGAATCTACATTCCAAGCAGAAAAAACCGGTGTAAAAATTCCGCGTCCCTGCTTTAAAACATAAAAATAGTTAATTCAATGCAGATTTTCGCTCCAATTATATGTTTCATAACATAAAATCCTTACCTTTGCATCGTGTTTTTCATGGTATTAGATTTAAGGTTAATGAAGATTGGGAGTCTGGGAAGATTCCCTTTTTTTATGTCTATTTTTTATGTCTTTTTTTAGACAAAAGAACAGAAGAACATATTGAGTTAAAAGGTAATAGTTAAAAAGTAAAAGCGGCAAGTAATCACAAAAAAACGGAAGAGTCCCCCCGTTCTTCATTATTCATTCTTAATTCTTCATTATTTTTCATTCTTCATTCTCAATTCTTCATTCTTCATTATTCACTATCAAAACGTACTGATGTATTCCGGCGCCTGATAAACAGTAATATCGTCAACTGGAAATTTCGCTTTGTTTTTCGCCTTTGCTTCCGCCATGAACCGATTACATTCATCACTTGTAAAAATCCCCTTATTCATTGCAATAGTCAGCACATCCAGCGTTCCAATATATTCAATGCCATTCTCATCACAATAAGGAGCCACATCCCGAAAGTTACTACTTGCGATAACCTCCTGTCCAAAACGCGCCATCGACATACAAGCCCGTTCTCCGTCCCCCAGCATCGGATTCTCTTTTTTAAGCCGGAAAAACTCTCGCCGGATATTTTCATTGGCATAAGGGAAAGCAATCTTGCATACCTTGCAGTGCTCCATCCACTTGTCCACCTTCCGTTTCCTGTCCGGCTCCGTAGGATGATAGCTGGCCTCCTTGTACACATTCTCTACAATCATCACGGCATGAGGCTGCAGAATTTCCGTCAGCCTGTCTATATAACCGGTAGCCATGAAATGAGAGATGACATCGGCATCCACCAATATTACTTTATTCCTCCCCATATACCTCTTGAGAAACATTAATTTCCATATCCATCAGCAACGAGTAATACTTTGCCTGAGAAATACGCCCCTTATCATATAATTCACGAGCTTTCAAGTTATAATCTCCCACCAGCTCCGTCTGATAAGTAGGATAATACAACTGCGTATTATAACCGTATTCGATTGCCGAAGCAACCACATTTTTCTGGTAAAGGTCAAACGTTTTCTTGGTAATCCATTTCAAGTCCTTCAGCCGGGTAAGAAGCGCCGCCCTTGAGCAAAGAAAATTCTGCTCCACCTTCAGAAGAGTAGCCAAGGTTATTTTGTCAACCTGCTGTTCCTCGGCAGGAACCAGTTCCTTCAACCCCATTTCCGGAAGCAGAAGGTAGGCTGCAAACACATCGGCATTATACTCTTCCTCCTCTTTTTTATTAAACAGCCCCGCATTGTTCTGCGACACCTTAAAATCTTTCTGATACAACAAGTGATACAACTCATGACAGGCAGTAAAACGCTGCTTGGCATAAGACAAAGCCGTATTTATCAACATGAAATACTTGTCAGAAGAAGATCCGTTTCCCTTTATCCGGATTGCCATGCCCGAAAAATTATCATCCAGCTTCTTAAACCACGTAAGCACGTGCTTTTCTTTCAATATCTGATGAATGCGCACAGGGTCCTTTGTAGTCACGTGCATCTCCTCCCGCAACCTGGTTGCAAGACATTCCAGTTCAACTTTACTTCTCAAGCTCATTGCACATCTGAATATAATTTCTGACTATTTTCTGAAATTGAGAAATCTGACCAAGATTTCCAATATTTCCCGTCTTACGATACGCACAGGCCACAGATGTCTGAAAAAGCTGTTCATTTTCCTCCATCAGATCGTATTCATCCACGTTATACAGAGTGGCCAGTTTCTCCATTGCCTCCAAAGGAACTACAGTCTCCCCTTTTTCATATTTCACGTATGCCGGCTGACTGATACCTAAATAATCACTGATTTCCTGCTGGGTATAGTTCAAATGCTCACGAAAAGCCTTGATATTTTTCCCGATTACCTGATCAAGTCCCATATTTTATCAATTAAATGATTCGTTTGCAAAGATACTCATTTTTAAGTTATAAAAGCAGAAAATACAAATAAAATCAACCCGATTTATAACTTTTATTTATAGAACCAAAAGCAAAGGGTGAAGAATGAGAATATTCCTTTTTGTTTTTAGACAAAAGAACAGAAGAACATATTGAGTTAAAAGTGAAAAGTTAAAAAGTAAAAGCGGTGAGCGTATCACGTTTTCACTTTTCATTCTTCATCATTATTAAAATTATGTCTTTTTGTTCTTATGTCATAATAAAAAAAACGGAAGAGTCACCCCTCCCGTTCTTCATTATTCATTATTCATTCTTCATTATTCACTCTTCATTCTATGACAAGAATAAGCTGTCATGCTTACCTGCTTCCACGTCTGACAAAATTTGCTTTACACAAACAACCAGTTCAGGAAGATACTTTTTGATTATACCAAATATCTGAATGGGGTCTACATTCCCATATTCATGCGAAATAATATTTCGACATCCGAATACGCCTCGCCAATAGACTTGCGGATAATGCGCAAACAACAGAGACGATGTACGATCATCTATCTTCTTAGCCGTTTCACCTACTACCTGTATCAGCATACATGCTGCATCAAATTTTTCCATTCTGTCCGGCGATGTAAGAAAATCCTGTGCACACGTAATCGACTGATTTCTGTTTATCACGAGAGTAGCTTTTTCCAGAATCAGCTCCAATAAATCAATCAATATTTCTTTAGATATAGATCGCATCTTTAAGGATATTCTTTTTTAACGTTGGACGAAGTGACTCTCTAAAGTTCACTAAATCAATAGAAGAATGGAGCAAAACTTCAAGTTCTTCTTTAATCTGCTCCATCACGAAAAAGTCCGGTTCCTGCAGACAGATAAAAACATCCACATCACTTTTTTCATCTTGCTGCTGGCGCGCATAGGAGCCAAACAACCCCATGAACTTTATTTTATATTTCGAAGCCGATTGTGCTTTGAATATTTTCAGTCTGTCGATGATGTCTGTTGTACTAACCATAGCTTGCAGAGATGAAGTTTACACAAAGAAACATAAAAGCTTTCATCTTTCCAACTTAATCGCATAAGTTTTTCAAACGATACGCCTCACAGAAACATGTTGTTTCTTTAGACAAAAGAACAGAAGAAGGTATTGAGTTAAAAGTGAAAAGTTAAAAAGTAAAAGCGGCGAGCGTATTGCATTTTCACTTTTCATTCTTCACCATTATTGAAATTATGTCTTTTTGTTCTTATGTCATAACAAAAAAAAGAACGGAAGAGTCACCCCTCCCGTCCTTCACTATATTAATTCTTCATTCTTAATTCTTCACTCTTCATTCTTCATTATTCAACGCACTCACATCAACATCAGGAATGATAACGTCTGCAAGTTTGTCGTTTACAAGAAATCCCATGTATAGTGGAATAGTAAGAATATCCCCATCACGGCCTACGTTATATTGCCCTAACTTGATTGCATTCTTAACATGATACACGTCCTTATTTTTAAGAACCGTAGTCATGCTTTTTGCTTTACCAGACTTTGCCTTAATTTCAAGGAGAACACATTCGCCTTTGAACCTTACCAGGAAGTCCAGTTCAAGCCCGCTGTCCTTATGGAAATAGTACAGTTTCTGACCGGACTTACACAGAAAATCCGCCATGAGGTTCTCGAAAATAGCTCCCTTGTATCCAAGAAGATTTCCCTTTAAAATATCCGCCTGAGTACCATAGTCGAGCATTGCCACAAGAATACCTATATCAGTTGTGTACACTTTGAAACAGTCTTTAATAGCATTCCCCTCTAACGGCAATTCCGTAGTCTGTGTGTTATAGCATCTACGGATAATCCCTGCATCTTCCAGCCACTGAATACTGCCGATGTATTGAGCAGACCTTCCTCCCTTTTTCACAACTGAATACTGGAATTTCTTGTTCTCTTTAGCCAGTTGCTTCGGAATAGAGTCAAAACATTCCCGGATATTGGGCTTGTCCGCATCCTCTGCATATTTAACCATATCTTCTTCGTATCCGGCAATAAGATTTCGCTGCAACTTATAGATAAGTTCGATATTCCTGGTTTTAAGGAAGCAATTCACCACTTCCGGCAGCCCTCCGACAATCACATATCTGTACAGCATCTCCATCATGACCTTATGAATCCCGTCAGGAACAGCCTTTTCGTTCTCAAAGCATGATTTTACAGAATCAATAACTGTCTGACCGATTCCGTTTGCCCATAGAAACTCTTCAAAATCCAATGGATACATGTCAATCACGGTTTCGTATCCGACCGGAACAGAATCTTGCCCTACATCCTCCTTCTTTTTCTTACTTTGACCATAACCTTTTACCCCCAAAAGCGAACCTGTGGCAATGACATCGAAACGCCCGTCTATATGAAATGACTTCAAGGCAGTCCTTGCTTCCCTACACTCTTGAATCTCGTCAAGAATAATACAAGTCTTCCCTTCAATGAAACGACTGCCCTGAATCAAAGCAGAGAGGTTGAGAATGATGGTATCCACATCTATATTGCCGGTAAAGGCAGACTTGTTGTCAGGCTCAAGAATGAAATTCATATAGACCACACTTTCATAATTCTCCCTTGCGAATTTCTGAACAATGTATGTCTTTCCACACTGGCGGATACCTTTTATTACAAGAGGCTTTCTGTCCTCAGACCGTTTCCAGTCGGCTAAATATGTTTCTATCTTCCTTTTAAGCATGGTGTAATCTTATTTCCCAACGACGAAATTACACTTTTTCCAGCGAATAAACCAACATTCGACACATTTTTTCAAACGAATAACATTCATTACAGCACATTTTCTCAAACGAGTTATACAGATATCGAGCTTCTTTAGACAGAAAAAGGTATAAGGTATATAGTTAAAAGGTAAAAGTTAAAAAGTAAAAGAGGTGAGCGTATTGCGTTTTCACTTTTCACTTTTCATTCTTCATCATTATTGAAATTATGTCTTTTTGTTCTTATGTCATAATAAAAAAAACGGAAGAGTCACCCCTCCCGTTCTTCATTATTCATTCTTAATTCTTCATTATTCTCCATTCTTCGCCTTCCGGTTAATCACATGGTCAAACCAGAGGTTCAGCAGCGTCCATACCACCACGTCAATCACGAACACCAGCGTGTTATTCATATAAAGAATCGCCACGATGGTAAACGCACAGAAGCAGGCCGACATCAGCTGAATCGTTACCAGCGCCCTCCGCGGTGAGAAACCCATGGCCAGGAACTTGTGGTGGATGTGCGTCTTGTCGGGCATGAACAGCACCCGCTTGTTACGCGCACGCCGCAGCACCACGCGAATCACATCCAGACACGGCACCATCAGCACGCTGAACGATACCAGCACCGGACTCGTCTTCATCGTGAGCAGCATATCCGGCTCATACATACAGTACTTGATGACAAAGAAGCTCAGAATATACCCCAGCGTCAAGCTGCCGGTATCCCCCATGAAAATCTTCATTCCCAAATCCGCACTGCCGAACACGTTGTACGAAAAGAACGGGATAATCACCCCCACCGTCACGAAAGCCAGCATGGCATAGCTCCACATGTGGAAATGCACGAACAGCACCCCGAACACCAGCAGCGCCACCATACTCAGCCCCGATGCCAGACCGTCGATACCGTCAATCAGGTTGATGGCATTGGTGATGAACACCACCAGCAGCATGGTCAGCGGAATACCTACCTCTGCAGGAATCAGGTAAATGCCAAAGAGACCATAGAAATTGTTGATATACAAGCCCGACAGCGGAAACATCGCCGCCGAGATAATCTGCACCAGGAACTTCTTCCGGTAGCGCACCCCAATCAAGTCGTCGGCAATGCCCACGATATACAGCAGGGTCAGCCCTCCCGTCAGGAAAAGAAACTCGCACACCAGGTCCGTTGTCGAAGTATCCGCAGGTCCGTGGCCCGTCATCAGCCGCACGGCCGTAAACACACACAAGGAAAAAAGAATTACCGGGAAAAAGGTCACTCCCCCGAGGCGAGGTATCGGACGTTTGTGTACTTTCCGTTCATCAGGCACGTCAAACAAGCGTTTGCGCAATGAAATAATCAGAATATTCGGGATAATGATTCTCCCCAGTATCACTGCCGATACAAATGCAGAAATGATAATATACAGATTCGCCATGTCCGTTTGGATTTTGAGTAGTGCAAAGGTAGGATTTTATTTCGAATCCTGAAAACTTTTCAGGCGCCGGACACCTTCTTTTTACGATTTTGAAAACTTTTGTTCCGCTACAGCTCCTTTTTCACGTCAAAACAAGGGCAGGCCTTGGTCCATTCCTCCGGTTCCACCGTTCCGTCGCCGTCCAGATCCGGGCTCAGGTCGCGATGCCCCACCACCTGCGTGATGGCCGGGAAATCCGATTTCAGCACCCTCACCAGAATCCGGAGCGAACGCTTCTGCAGTTCCGTACGCGTATCCGCCGGCCGTCCCTGCGCATCCAGTCCCCCTTCGTACGCAATGCCGATGCTGTGCTCGTTATACCCCCTGGCATGCGCTCCGGCCCGTTCCACCGGTCGCATTGTACAAATTTCACCATCCGTGCGGACAAAATAGTGATATCCGCAACACTTGAACCCCCGTTTCCGGTGCATCTTCGTCAGTTCGGCAGGCGAGAGCGGGCGGTCCGCTCTCGTTGCCGTACAGTGAATCACAATCATGTCAATTTTTCTCATCACAATCCGGTTTTCTTCCGGTCAGGAGACAGAGAATACACTTCAGCACCCTGACCACAATCCATTTTACTTTCGTCATCTTCTCACGCCTTAGTTCCGATTACACCCCTGCACCGTCGTCCTCTTCTTCTTTCTTATACTTCACCGGCACCCGTTCGAAAGCCAGGTTGTTGATAGCCTCCTGCATCACCGTACCCGGGCGGAACAGCACGCGCACCTTTTCAATCATGCTGTCGGTATACGTATCTTCCGTAGCGGCTCCTTCCCCGCTCAGGCTCAGCTGCAGCGAACCCAGTTCACCCAGGCGTACGATTTCGCCGCCCTGCAAGCCTTCCGATACAATGTCTTCCAGTCCCGTCAATACCGCCATCACGTCGGCACGGGTCACGGTACACATCTGGTGAATACGTTCCGCTATTTCACGGATACCCATCTCGCCGCGAGCCTGCGACTGTGCATAATACTTCACTTCACCGCTTTCACGATCGGCCGGGTTCACACGCCCTACAACCGAATAAGTCACTGTTTTCTTCATAGGTCAATCAATTAAAATTAATAATAAAATGAAGAATTAAGAATGATGAATTAAGAATCCAGGAAACGCGCGCACATTCTTCATTATTCACTCTTCATACTTCATTGTTTCTTACAAAGGCAAAGTTAGCACTCTCGTTTCCGCCCATGTAGACATTTGAGGACATACGAAGACTTACGAAGACATTCGAGGAAATTTGAAGACTTTTGAAGACATTAGAAAAAGGAAACGCCGCCGCTTACGGCTCTCCAAGGAACCTCACAATCAGTTCCACCTCCGATTTCAGGAAAAACTTGCGGTTTTTCTGGTAGCCCGACCGCTCGAGCTCCCTTTCCAGTTCCGCACACTGCTTGATCCATCGCCCCAGCCCCTGCAGGGCACCTTTCTTACCTGCCTGCGGAAAATACAAGCCCGCCAACTCACTTTTCCGGTAAGCCTTCAGGCAGAAACCCTCCCGTTCCTCCCCGGAAACAGCTCCCGGTCCCGTTTTCAATTGCATGTAGTTCATTGTTCCGTTTTATTTTAGTTACCTATAAATTTACACAATTCCGGTCGGATACACAAGTTTTTCCACCCGTTTTTCCCGGTATTTTCCCTTCTTCGGAACATAAAAATCCACATGAAAATCAAAGCATTACCACCATCCGGCGACCGGGCGATGAAGACTACTCTTCAGCCGGCGCCTCGGTGAATCGCCCCATGGCACGACGGTTACGGTTCACCTCTTCGATGGTATACATCACCACCCGATACCCCCTCTTTCCCGCCACGCGAACCTGCTCGAATCCCGCCTTCCGCAAGGCAAGCCCCACCTTGACGGCACTGAGGGGATTCTTCATGCCCCCGTTGATGTGCTGCAAAATCTCGCCCACCGTCAGGAACATACATTCCTCGCCGGGCATCGGCACGCGGAAAAAAGCCAGCAACAAGTCCGTTTCCAGGCTGGCCGTCTCAAACCGCTCGTTGCGTGCGTTCACCTGCGCGATTTCCTCCTCGTCGAACCAGTAGCGGAACCCCTTCTTCCACAGCATCAGGGCCTGCCCGTACACCCCCGCATAGTCCACGGGATGCGTGTAGGGGTCGTCAATGTGCACCACCGTAAAGGGCAGCCAGCGCCGGCTTCCCGTGGGGTCGTTCAGAAATTCCGGCTGGTTGGTCGTGCCGCAGAAACTCGCGATGTGCGGACGGTTCTCCTTGTAGTGCCCGTACGCCCTCCGCTCGTTCACCGCCGGCATAGTCACCATCGCCTTGAGCTGGTTGATGTCGCCCAGGCGCAGCTCGTCAATCTCCTCCAGGCAAATCAGCGCAAATTCCGACAGCGCCAGGTTATCGTCCTTCGTCAGCCGTCCGCTGTTGGAGCGCACGCAGAAATACCGCTGCAGTTCAGGCGGCAGCAGACGCGCCAGCCAGGTCGTCTTGTAGCAGCCCTGCCGCCCCACCAGCACCAGAATCTGGTGGTTCGTCACCTCCTTCACCATCAGCGACACCACCGCAGCCACCAGCCACTTGCGGAAACAATCATCAAACAGTTTCGCGTCACCCTCCACGTGCACCGTGGCCGCCAGCCGCCCGATGTGGTCGGTCACCCCGTCCCACGGAGGCAGCGAGCGGAAATACTCCGTAAAAGGGTTGAACTCCGGCACGAACTCCGACTCCAGCACCGAACGCACGTCGCACAGGCGCACCGTGTGCCCCTCCTTGGTCATGCGGCTCCACAGCGAGTTCACCAGGCGGTCGGTCAGCTCCACAAACTCCCCGGCCTCGGGATGCCGCATCTCCTCCTTCCCGGTAATCACGTTCTTCCGGAATTCCGCCTGCGTGGCGAGAAACTGCTCTATCTCCTGGGGCGTGGCCAGCTGGGAACGTCCTTCCCCCTTCTTCTCCCTCTTCGCACGAAACAGTTCCGCCTCCCGCCGTCCGTGCGCCTCCGTATCGGCATAGCACGAGCGGAAAATGGCCGCCACGTCGCCGTCGTATTCCGGAAAGCGTCCGTCCGCCCAGCCGATGGCCTGCTCCAGCGGCAGCCCGAACTCGTTCATCAGATAGCCCATGCGCATGATGTACTCGTTGTGATGATGCGGGGCATACACCACACCCTGCTCCTCCAGCTCCCTGCGGATACGGGCCACCACACGCTCCACCCGTCCCCTGCGCGGCTCATCCGCCTTCTTCATGCGCGAAAGGTCGAAGCGGAAAGGTTCCGCCCCGCCGTGGTAATGCACCTGCGCGTCATGCGCCAGTCCGCTCAGTCGCGTGGCATTCTTGCAGGCAGGGTCGAAAGCACACTTCGTCAGCTTCTGGTAATACTCGTTTACCCTGTTGAACACCTGGGCGTACAGCGTCAGACGGTCATTGTCAGGCACCTCCCCGTCCAGGCAGTAACGGCACACCACCCTCACCCCCTGCCCGCTGATGGTGGTATAAGCCAGCACAGTATGCGGGTCGGCACACACTTTTTCGAACACCTCCTCCGCCTGTCCTTCGGGCAGATGGTCAAAGTCCACCATCGAGAGACCCGTCCAGCCACTGATGTCGGCCTTCCGTTTCCCGTTCTCAAAACGCACCGCCACGGCAAAGCAGGGGCAGGCCGCCTTTTCCCGGTTGGCGGCCGTCTTCTGCCCCTGCGAGCGATAGTAACGGTACTTTTCGGTGTGGTCGGCCAACACCTTGTCCTCCCGAATCAGACGGACCACTTCATCAAGACTCGCCGCCACGGGCATCGTGTCGGCATAACCCTTAAAAATACTTAACATCATTTTGTTCATTTTCTCGTGTTTTATTTTATAATTTATTAAATTTGCAATCCTTTTAGTTTTAATTTTTGTGTTTTCTTTTCAAAACAGCGAAACGAATGTAACACAAGTTTACAGAAAGTACAAACCCACATTGCACACATGTGTGCAATATTTTAACTAACAATTTACTATAATTTTATTTTTTAAACAAAAATGCGTATGAAACAAGCGAAATTGATTGAACTGGGACAGATGCTGGAAGCGTGGCGCCACCAGGTGCGGTCGCACGGCCGTACCCTCACCGTACAAGAGTTGTGCCGACTGGCGCCGATGAGCGCACACACGTTTCAAAAAGTTAAAAAGGGCTCCTGACGGATCTGACATTCCTCGGCCGCATCCTTGCCGTGTACCACCGACTGCTTGCCGCCGATCCGCAGAAGCAGGACGAGCTGCTCCGCGACTTTTTCCGTTCACTCACCACTGATTTAGAGCGAATTAAATCAAGCCAAGGCATCCAAGCCCCTCGCACAAAAGATACAGAACGGTAGTGAAGAACCGGTCTTCCCCGGGCCACCGCTTGACGGGTTGTCGGGGTTGGCACCGGTTTTGCAAACTCTCTATATACAGGTGTGGAACAAGTATGACACACTTGTTCCACACCCCGCGTATATACATTTTATAAAAATGCCTGCCAACCCCGACAACCCGTCATGATTCCCTTTCCGGAACTCCCCGAAAACGCCCTTGCGTTTCGAATCAAACGCCCTTGCGTTTGAAGTAAAACGTACTTGCGTTTGAAGTAAAACGTACTTGCGTTTTATCTCAAATGCACTTGCGTTTCAGGTAAAACGCCCTTGCGTTTTTCTCACGCCCCGCCCCTATACCCTATACCTCGTTCCAGAATTGTTACAAAATCCACCGATATGCCCACTTTTTCATTGATTTCCACCCTTTTCACCGACAAAAACCCCTCTATAAGTTGAATAAACCAAAAATAAAGCTTAATTTTGCGGCTGATTATCGGCCGCTGTGTTTACCGCCCCCAATCCACAGCTGGGAGTGGTAACGGCGAAGCACGCCCTATGCACAGGGAAATTCCTTTAGAAAAATCATAACAAAACCATAAGAAAAGATGAAGATACGCAAAGTAGTCTGTATGCTGACGTTGTCCACCCTGCTGGTGAGCGGGTGTACGTCTTACAAGAAGGTACCCTACCTTCAAAATTCTCAGGAAGTGGAAGTAGCCGCTGGTGAAATCCCCCTTTACGATGCGAAAATCATGCCCAAGGATCTGCTGACCATTACCGTCAGCACCACCGACCCGCAGGCCAGTGTGCCGTTTAACTTGACAGTCCAATCTGCTGTTTCGCAAGCCAGCACGAGTTTAACTACACAACCCGTATTGCAACAATACCTTGTAGACAACCAAGGCGAAATAGATTTCCCGGTTTTGGGCCGTCTGAAAATCAGCGGACTTACCAAAAACGAATGTGAAGCGCTGATTCGTGAAAAATTGGTACCCTACCTGAAAGAAACCCCCATCGTAAATGTCCGTATGGTGAATTATAAAATTTCCGTATTAGGGGAAGTAACCCGTCCTGGGACCTTTACAGTCAACAACGAAAAAGTAAACGTGTTGGAAGCCTTGGCTATGGCAGGTGATATGACGGTGTATGGTGTACGCGACAACGTCAAACTTGTACGCGAGAATGCCAACGGAGAGCGTCTGATTCAAACGCTCAACTTGAACGATGCCGATTTAGTTCGTTCTCCCTACTTCTACCTGCAGCAAAATGACATTCTTTATGTCAGTCCCAACAAGACCAAAGCACGCAACTCTGACATAGGTAACAGTACCACCCTTTGGATCAGTGCAACCTCCATTTTGGTATCTATTGCCAGCCTGCTGGTGACTGTATTTAAATAAAGCCCTTAAATCCACATAATTTCAAAAAAAACTAATTACACTTAATATCTATGAGTGACGAAAGAGACGACGAATTGTTTCAAGCCGAGAATGAAAAGCCTATAGATTATAAAGCCATCCTATTTGAATACCTGATGTATTGGCCTTGGTTTGTGGCCTGCCTGATAATATGCCTAGCTGGAGCGTGGTGCTACCTGCGCTATGAGGCCCCGGTATACAATGTCAATGCGACGGTCTTGATTAAACAAGGAGACAAAAATAAAGCCGGTGGGCAAAATGCCTCGTTGGCAGCCATGCAAGATTTGGGCATGCTCAGCATGGCCAGCAACTTCGATAACGAAGTCGAAATCTTGCAATCCCGCACCCTTCTCAAAAAAGTAGTCAACACGCTGAATTTGAATATCACCTACCAAGAAAAGCGTAGTTTCGGATACCCTACTCAGCTCTACAAAGACACCCCTATACAAGTATGGATGAGCCCGGAAGAGGCAGACAAACTACCTTCCGCCCTACAAATCAAATTAGCCTGTACCGCGGACGGAAAAGTACAGACTGATGCCCTCTATTATCAAGCAGGGAAAGAACGAACCGTTTCCAAGAACTTTGACCGACTTCCCGGAGTACTGGTGACCCCTGTAGGTACCCTTACTCTCAGCCCGAAAGATAGCACAACAATCAAAGAAGCGCACACCATCTATGCAACTGTCATCACACCAACTGCTGCAGCCGCAAGCTGTAAAGCCCGATTGAGCGCTGAACCTACCAGCAAATTTACCACCATTGTACGGTTAAATTACAACGATACCCACATTGGTCGTGGAAAAGACTTTTTAAATACCTTGGTTGCCCTCTATAACAGTGATGCCAATGATGACAAAAACGAAGTGGCTAGCCGTACCGCAGAATTTATTGACGGGCGTATCCAAATCATCAATCAAGAACTGGGTACCACTGAAAGTGAATTAGCCAGCTACAAGCAAAAGGCCGGTCTGACGGATTTAAGTTCCGATGCCAAACTTGCTTTACAAGGTAATGCGGAATACGAACAAAAACGTGCAGACAATGCTACCCAGCTTCGTCTCGTTCAATTTTTAAAAGAATACATCGACAATCCTTCCAACCAAATGGAAGTGATTCCAGCTAATATCGGATTAGCCGACAATGCCTTAACAAAAGTGGTTGGACAATACAACGAAATGCTGACTGAGCGCAAACGTTTACTTCGGACTTCCAGTGAAAACAACCCTGCAGTTGTCAACTTGGACACTTCTATCGAAGCCACCCGCAAAAGTGTACAAGCCTCTGTCAATAGCGTTTTGAAAGGGTTGGAAATTACCCGCAATGACTTAGAAAACCAGGCACGCAAGTTTGAAGGAAAAATCAGTAATGCCCCAACTCAAGAAAAAGAACTGCTTAGCATTACCCGGCAGCAGGAAATCAAGGCCAGCCTTTACCTAATGTTGCTCCAGAAACGTGAAGAAAATGCCATCACTTTAGCAGCAACAGCCAATAATGGGCGCATGGTAGAGGAACCTCTTTCAGCAGGAAGTCCGGTTTCCCCAAACAAAAAAACATTCTACCTAATAGCCTTGGTACTAGGAATCGGTATTCCAATAGTTATCATTTATCTGAATAATCTGCTTCGCTTTAAAATTGAAAGCCGTGCCGATGTAGAAAAAATAACTGACGTACCAGTAGTGGGCGATGTGCCCATGGCAGATACCAAAGGGAATCCGATTGTCGTGCATGAAAACCATAATGACTTGATGGAAGAAGTATTCCGTTCCGTCCGCACCAATATCCAGTACATGTTACAGGAAGGCCAAAAAGTAATTCTCTTCACTTCCACCAGTTCCGGCGAGGGAAAGAGCTTTACCGCCGGAAATTTGGCTTGTAGCTTTGCCTTTATGGGTAAGAAAGTAGTAATTGTAGGTCTCGATATCCGCAAGCCCGGTCTGAATAAAGTCTTCCAGATTTCCCATAAGGAAAAAGGTATCACCCAGTATTTGGCCGATTCGGAACATACCGACTTACTTTCTTTGTGTCAGCCTTCTATAGTATCACCAAATTTGTATATACTTCCAGGTGGCACAGTACCTCCCAACCCGACCGAGCTGGTAGCCCGTAAGACCCTTGACAAGGCCATTGAAATTCTGAAAGCAAACTTTGACTATGTAATTCTAGATACAGCCCCCATTGGCATGGTAACCGATACCCAACTCATTGCTCGTGTAGCCGAACTGAGTGTGTATGTCTGTCGCGCTGGCTATACCCACAAGAGTCACTATGAACTGATTAACGAACTAAAGAAAGATAAAAAACTTTCAAACCTCTGTACACTGATAAATTGCATTGATATGAATCAGCGTAAAAATGGCTACTATTATGGATATGGGAAATATGGGAAATATGGGAAATATGGATACGGAAAAAAATATGGATATGGATATGGATATTATGAAAAAGAAAAGAAATAACATCTTGAAACATATTTCATAACAAGTAATAATATCTAATTCCAAAATAAAAAAATGGGAAGTATAACAGAAAGCAACAAACGAATAGCCAAAAATACTATTTTTTTGTATTCAAGAATGCTATTAACAATGTTTGTTGGCCTATATACATCACGTGTTGTATTACAAACACTAGGATTAGAAGATTTTGGTATTTATAATATTGTAGGAGGAGTCGTTGTCTTATTTACATTCATAAATAATGCTATGGCAAGTGCAACACAACGGCATTTATCATATGAATTAGGGAAAAAAGATGGCAATATATCTGAAATATACAGTGCATGTTTAAATATCCATATTGGAATAGCATTTATAATCCTAGTTTTATCTGAAACCATTGGATTATGGTTCATAAACACACAAATGAATTTTCCCTCCAACAAAATGGATATTGTAAATATTGTATATCAATTTACAATATTAAATTGCCTAACATTGATTCTCAGAGTCCCCAATAATGCATTAATTATTGCTCATGAAAAAATGTCATTTTATGCATATATTGGAATTATTGAGTCCATATCAAAACTAGCTATTGTATATTTTCTATTACTAACAAATAATAATAGACTTATTTTTTATGCCATTTTGTTATTTATTGTCAGTCTCATTGTCAATATCTGTTTTAAGGTCTATTGCAAAAAGAGTTTTCAGGATACTAACTATTTACATATTAACGATAGAAAAAGGTATAAAGGACTTATATCATTTTCCGGATGGGCTATGTTTGGAAGTATAGCCAATGTAGGACTTCAACAAGGTATCAACGTCATAATTAACATCTTTTATGGAGTAGGATTAAATGCAGCAGTCGGTATTGCTAATCAGGTTAATGGCCAAATAATGACACTTGTTGCAGGTTTTCAACAAGCACTAAATCCTCAACTAACAAAAAGTGAAGCTGAAGGAGATCGTTCTAGACAATTTACATTAATTTGTACATCTTCTAAATACTCCTATTATATCATGTTTTTCGTTGCCTTCCCACTTTTATTAAACCTAGAATATATATTAACCTTATGGCTTGGAAAATATCCGCCTCATACAGAATCAATCTGTACGGCAATTATCATAGGTGCACTCATAGAATGCTTTTCGGGGCCATTATGGGTTACTATTTTCGCAACAGGAAAAATTAAATCATATCAGATAACAATTAGTATTCTATTATTAATTAATATTCCAATATCCTACGTAGGAGGAAAATATGGAATGACACCCGAAAGTATGTTCTATATCCGAGATATAATTTATATATTTGCATTGATACTGCGAATTATATATTTGCGGAATTTAATAGGATTCAATATTTTGCATTTCATAAAAAAGACAATACTCCCTTCGTTATTTTGTTCTACAATATTATTCATAGTTGTTATTCCAACAATATCTATAATAAAGGCAAATAGCTTTTTTGAGTTTTGTTATATTACAATAATTCTACTAATCATTGAATTTATTATTTTCTTCACAATTGGATTAAATAATGAAGAAAAAAAATATATACACTCTATAATAAAATCCAAACTAAAAAAATAATCTATCATGGAAATATGCCCCCAAAACATTTGTACAGGTTGCCAAGCATGTAGAATGTCATGTAAACATTCTGCTATTCAAATGGTTGAAAATGAAAAAGGAAACATATATCCAATCATTAATGAAGAAAAATGCACAGGATGTCAAAGATGTATTAATACTTGTCCTGCTTTACATCCTATTTCCACAAATAATCAGAAACAGCCAAGAGTTTTTGCAGGCTGGACCAAAAACGGAAAACAACGTAAAAGAAGTACCTCAGGAGGATTATCTTTCGTAATTTCTAAACATATAGTCAAAAATAAAGGTATATTCTGCGGAGTGATTTGGACTGAACAAGGAGCAGAACACCAAATATGTGAAGACATTTCTATGCTAAATAAATTCCAAGGTTCCAAATATGCACATAGCGATGTCAGAAACACTTACATAGAAATACAAAATCTTTTAAAGACAGGAAAAAAAGTACTATTCACAGGAACTCCTTGTCAAGTAGCAGGTTTAAAAAATTTTCTTAGAAAGGAATATGATAACT